>JAWOGV010000294.1:0-8128 GCA_046496605.1 Acidimicrobiia bacterium
CGCGTTGCCGGCGGTCAGCGTCGGCGAGCTGCTCGTGTCGACGTTCGGGAAGTAGAACGTCCCGATCTGGCCGCCTTCACCCACCGTTGTGTCCTCGGGCAGGAACGCCGCGAAGAACGATGCCTGGCGCACCATCGCGCACGTGCCGTCGACAAGCGGCTGTCCGTGGTCGGCGCTATGCGCGGTTGCAGCGATGGAGCCACCGGCCGCGTAGGTATTGCCCGGCGTGTTCCAGATGTCGAGAATCGTTTGGCCGACAGCCACAACTCGGGGGTCGGAGAACTTGAGTTCGTTCGCCACCCACTGGTCGTAGGCCTCAGGCGACTCGAGGCGGAGCATCATGTCTTCCATCCAGTCGGTGAAGACCCAGCCCGTTGCGGGGCCGGACTCGATGCCGACACACCAGGGGGTCTGACCGGCGGCAATCATCGCGTTGCCCACCGCCAGCAACTCCTCGATGGTCGTCGGGATCTCGTAGCCGCCATCAGCGAAGACTTGCTGGTTGTACCAGACGATCGACTTCAGGTCGGTTTTCGCAGGAAGGGCGTACTGGGTCCCATCGAGCTGGTAGACCTCCAGCACCGATGCCGGCCACTGGGGCGTCACCGTTGAAATCACGTCATCGTTGATCGGCAGGATGAACCCCTGGCTGGCGAAGTCCTTGACCTTGCCCGGCTGTGGGAACATCCCGATATCGGGCGGGTTACCACCCGCGGCCTGCGCGTTGATCTGGTCCGAGAAGTCACGAGCACCGGTGTGGGTGATCGTCATGCCGTTGGCCTCGGCGAACACGTCGAGTGCGCGCTGGATACCAGTCGCCTCGTCGACACCGTCCTCGGACGAGAACAAGGTCACCGTGGTTCCGGCCAGATCGGTCTCGCCCCCGCCGGCGATCGTCGTTGTCGTCTCAGTATCTCCGCCGTCATCGGAACACGCGGCAACTACCAGCGCGAACGCGAACAGCAGGATGACGACATTGCGGAATCTCTTCATTCGAGCTCCCTCTTTCCGTCGATTGTTTTCTTGTGGTCCGTAGGACACATCAACAGATGGCCATGAGGCCACCCGGTGCAGCAAGGCTACCACCGACCGAGGACGCAATGGCATCAGGAAGGCGGGGGCCGTGCCCGGCAACGCGCCCGGACGGGGGGCGAGGCCCCATCCGGGGACCCGGCGCTACGATGGTCGGTGCATCCATCCGTGCCACCAACTGCAGGGGAGGCCGTGTGACATCGATCGTCGACGCGCCAACGTTCGTCGCGTATCTCGAGTGCGCCTTCACGGGGGACCGGTTCCCCGCCGATGAGGTCATCGGCCTGTCACCCGCCGGTAAACCACTCCTCGTGCACTACGACCTGAACGGGATCGCGTCCTCCGTGTCGAAGGCCGACCTCGCCGACCGGCCGGACGGCATGTGGCGGTACCGGGAGTTCCTCCCCGTGAGGAGCACCGGCAACGTCGTGTCGTTGGGAGAGTCCCAGACGCCACTCATCCGCCTTCGTGCCATGGAGAGGCGCCTCGGCGCAGCGTCGATCGTCATGAAGGACGAAGGGCGGCTCCCCACCGGGTCATTCAAGGCACGGGGTCTCGGCATGGCGGTATCGATGGCCAAGGAGCTCGGCCTGACCCGGCTCGCCATGCCGACGAACGGCAACGCCGGTGCCGCCCTTGCCGCCTACGGGACGAGGGCTGGCATGGAGACGTACATCTTCTGCCCCGAGGACACCCCGGAGGTGAACGTGCGGGAGATCGCCCTCCAGGGCGGCCGGGTGTGGCGCGTCAACGGCCTGATCGACGATTGCGGGAAGATCGTCGCCGCCGGCAAGGAGGCCATGGGTTGGTTCGATGTGTCGACGCTCAAGGAACCGTATCGCATCGAGGGCAAGAAGACGATGGGCCTCGAACTCGCGGACCAGATGGCCTGGACGCTCCCGGACGTCATCGTCTACCCCACCGGTGGGGGAACGGGGCTCATCGGGATGTGGAAGGCGTTCAAGGAACTCCGCGCCATCGGCTGGATCACCGGGGACCTTCCGCGCATGGTCGCGGTCCAGGCGTCCGGATGTGCGCCGATCGTCAAGGCCTACCACGCCGGGGAGCGACACGCCGAGCGCTGGGAGGGTGCCCACACGATTGCGTCCGGTATCCGGGTGCCCGCAGCGGTCGGGGACTTCCTGATCCTCGATGCCGTGCGTGAGTCAGGGGGCTTCGCCATCGACGTCCCCGATGAGGAGATTGCCTCAGCCCATGCAATGGTTCCCGCCACCGACGGCATGCTGATCTGTCCCGAGGGTGCAGCCACCGTGGCCGCGTACGAGAGGGCGCTCGGGGCGGGCCTCGTCGACCGTGAGGAGCGTGTCGTCCTGTTCAATTGCGGCAGTGGCCTCAAGTACCCGATGCCACCGGCGGACGCGTCGATCGACCGGACCAAGCCGATCGATTGGGATTCCCTGGTGGCCACCTGACAATGGCGAGGGTCGTGATCACGGAGTTCATGGACGAGGTCGTCGTCGAGGGCCTTGCTGAGGACTTCGACACCGTGTACGACCCTTCCCTCGCGGACCGGCCCGATCGCATCCTCGGGTTGCTCGGCGATGCCGAGGCCCTCGTCGTCCGCAACCGGACGATCGTCGACGCTGCGATGCTCGATGCCGCTCCGCGGTTGCGGATCGTCGGCCGCCTTGGAGTCGGCCTCGACAACATCGACGTTGCGGCATGCGCGCAGCGCGGTGTCCCCGTGCTCGCGGCCACCGGCGCCAACGTCGAAGCGGTCGCCGAGTACGTCATCACGGTGGCCCTCATGCTGGTACGCGGGTCGTTCCTCATGTCGTCGCGGGTTGCCGCAGGGGAGTGGCCGCGTGCCGCACTGACCGGTCGGGAGTTGTCGGGCCGCACCCTCGGCCTCGTCGGTTTCGGTGCCATTGCACGGCGTGTCGCAGAGATCGCCGAGACGCTCGGCATGCGTGTGATCGCATACGATCCGTTCCTCCCCGGCGACGACCCCGCCTGGGCCTCGGCCTCGTCCGTTGACCTTCCCACGCTCGTCGCCCGGTCCGATGTGCTGTCGCTCCACGTGCCGCTCACCGACGCGACCCGGGACCTCATCTCTGCGTCTGAGATCGACTCGATGCCCGACGATGCAGTGCTCATCAACACGGCGCGGGGAGGTGTGGTCGACGAGGGCGCCGTCATCGCGGCGCTCAGGTCGGGACGCCTCGCGGGAGCCGCGCTCGACGTCTTCGCGAGCGAACCGGTGGACGCCACCTCGGGGGCGGTGTTCGCCGACGTGCCGAACCTGATCCTCACGCCCCACATCGCAGGGATCACGCACGAGTCGAACTCGCGCGTGAGTTCCATGATCGCATCGGCAGTCCGGACCGCTCTGGGGGCGCCCCCATGAGTGCCAGGGTCACGTGTGTCGGGCTCGCCGTGCAGGACCTCGTGTTCTCGATGGGTGAGCCGGTGCTCTTGGGCGAGAAGAACTTCGCAACCGCTCTCGGTGCCGTCGGTGGCGGGCCTGCCGCCAATGCGGCCGTGGCCATCGCATCCCTCGGCGGTGAGGCCTCGCTCGTCACCGCACTGGGCCACGATGCCATCGGGGACGAGATCCTCACCGAGATCGCCTCCCACGGCGTCGACTGCACGCGGGTGCGTCGAACGGATGCACCCTCACCTCTCTCAGCCGTGATCATCTCCCCCGACGGTGACCGCACCATCTTCAATCGCACGGATCCGGCGCTGTGGTCGATTGCCGATCCACCCACCGCCGACGAGCTCGCCGGGAGCGATGCGATCCTCGTCGATGTTCGATGGCCACAGGGTGCGCTCGCCGCCATCCGGTGCGCAGCGACGCTCGGCGTCCCGGGTGTCGTCGACGCGGATCTCACCGATGCCCCGCTGTCGGAGGAACTCCTCGCCTCGGCGAGCCACGTGGTGTTCTCGCAACCTGCATTCGAGAGGCTCACCGCGTTCACCACACCGGCGTCGGTCGAAGCCGCAGCACGTCGCTATGGGGGAGTGGTCGCGGTGACCAAGGGATCCGACGGTGTCCTGTGGTCCGATGGCGGGACGACCCGTCACGTCGAGGCGTTCCGGGTGCGGGCGGTCGACACGCTCGGTGCGGGTGACGTGTTCCACGGGGCGTTCGCCCTCGGCCTTGCCGAAGGCCGCGATCTCGACGATATCGTGGGGTGGTCATCGGCGGTAGCCGCGGTCAAGTGCGGGCGTGGTGGTGGCCGTTCGGGCTTCCCGTCCCGGGCGGATGTGGACGAGTTTCTCGAGGGGAGCGCATCGTGAGTATCAGCGCAGGCAAGCTCTGGGGACTTCGGCGCCTCGCGGACGACCAGGGTCGGTTCAAGATGGTCGCTGCCGATCAGCGCCCGCCGATCAAGGACCTCGTCCGGACCGCGAGGGGAGCGGAGGTTGCAGAGTACGAGGACGTCGCCCTCGTGAAGCGACTCCTCGTCGAGGAGTTGTCGCCGGGCGCGTCGGCCGTCCTCCTCGATCCCCACTACGCGTATCCCAAGGCCATCGACGCGGTGTCGCCACGCCACGGACTGCTTCTCACCCTCGAGGATTCGGTGTTCGAGGAGACGGAGCGCGGTCGACGTTCGTTCGCCATCGACGATTGGTCGGTCGAGAAGATCCGACGCGTCGGCGCGGATGCGGTCAAGGTGTTGGCCTGGTACCGCCCCGACGCCGAACCGGGCATCCGGGAGCATCAGAAGGAGTTCGTGGCGCGCATCGGTGAGGAGTGCGCGAGATACGACATCCCATTCCTCTTCGAGCTCCTGGTCTACAGCTTCCCCGGAGACGACCTCCACACGACCGGCTACGTCGAGCAGCCGGGCAAGCGATCCGACCATGTCCTCGAAAGCGTTGCGACCTTCGCCGCTCCTGAGTTCGGCGTCGACGTATTCAAGCTCGAAAGCCCGATTCCCGCCGGAGACGTCCCCGATCCCCACGGCGAGGACACCGGCGCCATCGATGCCACTCGCGCGATCTTCGAAGAGATCAACCGACTGTCCCCCGTTCCATGGGTGATGCTTTCCGCCGGGGCGTCACAGGCCGCGTTCGAGCGTGTCCTGACCTACGCCTTCCGCGCCGGCGCCAGCGGCTTCCTCGCCGGCAGGGCAATCTGGTGGGAGGCCCTCGGGGCGTTTCCCGACGTGACGGCCGTCCGCCAGGCGCTCCGGTCCGACAGCCTTCCCTACCTGTCGAGGATCAACTCCCTCGCTGATCGGGAGGCTCTCCCGTTCACCCGCCATCGGGCGTACGGCGAAGCCGGTCCCGTCCTCGAACATGCGGATGCATCCTTCCGCCACCACTACGAGGGGATGGGGTCGTGATCGGCGTCGTGGCCATCGCACGCCCGACGTTCGACGTCCCGTTCGCCGAGGCCACGGCCAGGATGGCGTTCGAGAACCTCAAGCGATCCGGGATGTCCCTCGCCGGGACACCCGAGCTCCTGATGGACGACGAGGCCGTCACGAACCGGGTCGACGAAATCGTCGCCGCAGGGGCAGAGTCCCTGATCGTTCTCCAGGCGACCTTTGCAGACTCGTCGCTCGTCGTTGCTGCCACGGGAACCGACCTCCCTTCCCTCCTGTGGGCCTTCCCCGAGGAACGCACCGGGGGACGGCTTCGCCTCAACTCGTTCTGCGGCATCAACCTCGCCGCCTACACGCTCACCACCCTCGGGCGCGACTATCGGTGGCTGCTTGCCGGGGCGAACGACGGTTCCGCCGGGGCGCGGATCGAAGCGGCACTGGCCGATGGCGCTGAGCGTGGACCGTTCGGCAGCCCCCCGGTCGTCCCTGACGACGCAGCACGCGCAGCGGCACGTGAGGTCGTCGTGCGCCTCTCGTCGACCACCGTGGGACGTGTGGGCGAACGCCCGGATGGCTTCGAGCCGTGCGGGTATGAAGCGGAGGCACTGCGAGCGGTCCTTGGCGTCACGGTCGACGAGGTCCCACTGCCGGAACTGTTCGATCGCTCCGAAGCCGCGAGCACCGTTGCCGTGGACGCCGCACGCAGCAGGGCCGCGTCCTTCCTCCACGGGATCGACGATGTCGACCAGGAGTCCCTCGAACGCAGCCTCCGGATCAACGCGGGTCTGCGGTCACTCATCGACGAGCACGGTTGGTCCGGCGTCGCGACGCGCTGCTGGCCCGAAACGTTCACCGAGTTCGGTGGCGCTGCGTGCACGCCGATGGCGATGCTCACCGAGGACCATACGCCGGGCGCCTGTGAGGCGGACGTCTACGGGAACATCACCGGCCTCGTCCTGTCATGGCTCGGCGGCTCGGCGTCGTTCGTCGCTGACCTCGTCGACCTCGACATGGACGAGGTTGAGAACACTGGCGTCGTCTGGCACTGCGGCCTCGCCCCCTTCGAGATGGCGGACCCGGAGGCGACCCCGGTCGCCACGATCCACTCCAATCGACGCAAGCCTCTCCTGAGCGAGTTCCCCCTCAAGCCGGGCCGCGTCACGATCGCCCGCTTCAGCCAGTCGCGGGGCGGGCACCGGCTGACGATCGGCGGTGGCGAGATGCTGCGCCGACCCTTGCCGTTCTCCGGCACCGCAGGTGTTCTTCGCTTCGACAGCCCGATTGGCGAGGTCCTGGAAACCATCATGACCGAGGGTCTCGAACACCACTACGGGTTGGTGTACGCCGACGTCCGAGCCGAGCTGTATGCGCTCGCCTCGGAGCTGGGGATCCCGGTCGTCGAACTCTGAATGGAGACGGATGTGACAGCGGAAGTGCGGTACGGCGTCATCGGTACCGGCATGATGGGCATCGAGCACATCGAGAACATCAACGCGATCGAGGGTGCCAGGGTGACGGCGATCTCCGATCCGGATCCCGGATCGCGCGAGACAGGCAAACTCGTTGCGGGACTCGATGACGACGCCGTGTTCGCGGGCCATCGCGACCTGCTCGCGTCCGGTCTCGTCGACGCGGTCGTGCTCGCGTCACCGAACAACACCCACGCCGAGATCCTTCTCGACGTCATCGACTCCGGTGTCCACTTCCTCGCCGAGAAGCCTCTGTGCACCACCGTCGAGGACGCCCAGCGCGTCGTCGATGCAGCCAACGGGTACGAGGGCGTCGCCTGGATGGGCCTCGAGTATCGCTACAAGCCGCCCATCGCCCGCCTGATCGGCGAGGTTGGTGCCGGTGTCGTCGGCGATCCGAAGATGGTGTTCATCCGTGAGCACCGGTTCCCGTTCCTCGTCAAGGTCGGGGATTGGAATCGCTTCAACGAGAACACGGGGGGAACCCTCGTTGAGAAGTGCTGCCACTTCTTCGACCTCATGAACCTCATCACGGGTTCGGATCCCGTCCGTGTCATGGCCTCCGGCGCCCAGGACGTCAACCACCTCGACGAGCTCTACGACGGGCGCACCCCGGACATCCTCGACAACGCCTTCGTGATCGTCGAGTACGCGAACGGCGTTCGCGCCCTGCTCGATCTGTGCATGTTCGCCGAGGGCTCCCGCAACGAGCAGGAGCTCGCGATCACCGGCGACGTTGCCAAGATCGAGGCCTTCGTTCCGGAGAACCACATCCGGATCTCGCGAAGAGACACCAAGGATGTGGTCGACATCCCGGTCGTCGATGACAGGATTGCCTACCAGGGGCTGCACGAGGGTGCGTCGTACCTCGAGCATCTCGACTTCTACGAGGCGATCACCAAGGGCCTCCCGCCGAAGGTGACCCTCCAGGACGGCCTCCTGTCGGTTGCGATCGGCGTTGCCGCGCATCGATCCATCGATGAGGGCCGGCCCGTCATGATGACTGAGGTCCTCGGTCCACGCTGAGCGGGACCGAGCATTTCCTGGTAGGGCAAGCACCGTTCGCGCTACGGTTGATAACCTGATGGCATCCGGAGAGGTGGCCGAGCGGTCGAAGGCGCTCGCCTGCTAAGCGAGTAGGGGGTGTAAGCCTCCTCGAGGGTTCAAATCCCTCCCTCTCCGCTATATGTGGTGTTGATTCGAGAGAGTCCGCGTCGGTCGTGTATTGACGCGTTCGTGGTGTGTCCGACCCGAGGTAGGCACCGATCCGTGCGTTGGAACTGCTCGCTGTGGTATCTGCGGTGAGACTCCTGGGTTCAAATCCCTCCC
>JAWOGV010000297.1:0-10877 GCA_046496605.1 Acidimicrobiia bacterium
AGCTTCTTGAATCGACCGCGATCCTCGGCGGCGTCGATGGCGTCGAGGCTTGCCCCGAGCACCTCGATGCCCAGCTCGTCGAACACGCCCATCCTGGCGAGGTCCATGGTGACATTGAGTGCCGTCTGGCCGCCGAGGGTTGGCAGGATGGCGTCCGGGCGCTCCTTCCTGAGCACCTGGGCGACCACGTCCGCCGTGATGGGTTCGATGTAGGTCGCATCGGCGAATTCCGGATCGGTCATGATCGTTGCGGGGTTGGAGTTGACGAGGATCACCCGGTACCCGAGTTCCTTGAGCACCTTGACGGCTTGCGTCCCGGAATAGTCGAACTCGCATGCCTGGCCGATGATGATGGGCCCCGATCCGATGACGAGGATCGAGGTGATGTCGGTGCGTTCAGGCACGGGCGCCGACCGCCACGGCCACGAACCTGTCGAAGAGAGCGGAGGCATCGTTGGGTCCCGGGGCGGCCTCGGGGTGGTATTGAACGGACCATGCCGGCACGTCGTGACATTCGAGCCCCTCGTTCGTACCGTCGTTGAGGTTCTGGTGGGTGGCGCTCACCTCACCGAACTCGGTCTCCACCCTCGTCGGGAGGAGGTCGGACCCCGGAAGACCGACGGAGGTCGGCCGCTCACGGCCGCTGATCGACCAGAGGTCCACGGCGAACCCGTGGTTCTGTGACGTGATCTCGACTTTGCCGTCGCTCATCCGGCGGACGGGATGGTTCCCGCCGTGATGTCCGAATGGGAGCTTGAAGGTGCTCGCGCCCAGTGCGAGGCCGAGGATCTGATGGCCGAGGCAGATCCCGAAGACCGGAACCTCACCGAGGAGGGATCGCACGTTCGCCACCGCGACGGTGAGCGGCTCGGGGTCGCCCGGGCCATTGGAGAGGAACACGGCGTCCGGTTCCATCGCGAGGACCTCGCTGGCGGCAGTGGAGGCGGGAACAACCGTGATCTCGAGCCCGCGATTCGCCATGGCGTCGAGGATGTCCCGCTTGATGCCGAAGTCGTACGCAACGATCGAGGCCCGGATCTCCCCTCGCGCTGGTCTCGAATACGGGGTGGTCGTCGTAACCGTCGACACGAGGTCCTGCCCGACCATGCTGGGAAGCGAGGCCGCGCTCGCCGCGAGATCCCCGACGTCGCAGTCCGTGCCGATCGCGACGGGCATCGCACCTCGGTCACGGATGTGGCGGGTCAGTCGCCGGGTGTCGATGTCGGTGAGGGCGATGACCCGATGCCGGGCGAGGTACTCCTCGATCGGTTCCGTCGACCGCCATGACGAAGCGACCCTGGACATCGATCTGGTGACGAGCGCTCGGGCGTGGATGGTCCCCGCCTGGTCGTCGAGGGGCGTGGATCCGTAGTTCCCGATGTGGGGGGCGGTCAGGACGACGACCTGCCCCGCGTAGGACGGGTCGGTCAGGATCTCCTGGTAGCCGGTCATCGCGGTGTTGAACACGATCTCGCCGGTGGCGGTCCCCATCCCTCCGACCGCCGTGCCCCGGAAGACGGCCCCGTCGGCTGTCACGAGTGCGGCAGACGTCACTCGGTCTCCAGGTGCGTGACGCGTCCCTCGTAGACGGTCGCCAGCACCTTCCCGGTGAGCGTACGACCGAAATAGGGTGCGTTGCGGGACTTGGAACGTGTCGTCGTCGGAACCCAGGAGGCACTCGGGTCGAAGACGACGAGATTCGCAGGAGTGTCCGGTCCGACAGGTCGTCCGTGGCCGTTGAGGCCGACGATTCGTGCGGGTTCCACCGCCATCCGATTGAAGAAGGCCACCTGGTCGAGCGACGTGCATGTGGTCACCACCGAGGCGGCCCACTCGAGACCCAGCACACCGTTTGGCGCCGCCTCGAACGGCACTTCCTTGTCGATGGCGGCGTGGGGGGCGTGATCGGTGGCGACCACGTCGATGATGCCCCGTTCGAGGGCGTCGACGAGTGCTTCCCTGTCCGACGCCTCGCGAAGCGGCGGCATCATCTTGTAGTTCGAATCGGTCGACGCCACGTCCTCGTGGGTGAACATGAGGTGGTGCGGTGTGACCTCGGCGGTGACCGTGACTCCTTCCTCGAGGGCACGTTCGATCAAAGGAAGCGACGAGGCGCTCGACAGGTGCTGGATGTGATATCGAACCCCTGTCATCGCCGCGAGCGTGAGGTCCCGCGCGATCATGATGTCGTCTGCCTGGGAGGGGATGCCGTACATGCCGAGCCTCGACGACACCGACCCCTCGTGCATGTGCCCCGAGGCCGACAGTGACGGATCGATCGCGTGCTGGCAGACGACCCCGCCGAGCTCGGCGATGTACTCCATCGCGAGGCGCAGGACCGAGGCACGCGCGACGGCTGCCCCATCGTCGGTGAAGAACCTGACCCCCGCGTCCCACAGCTCGTCGATGTGCGCCATGGTCTCCCCTGCACGTGCAAGCGTGAGACACCCGCTCGGCACGACCTCCACGAGACCGACGTCCCTGCCCCTGTCCCGTACGAACCGCGCGAGGTGGCCTGCATCGATCGCCGGATCCGTGTTCGGCATGGCCACGACGGCCGTGTAGCCGCCTGCCGCCGCTGCCGCGGATCCGGATGCGATGTCCTCCGTCCACTCCGCTCCCGGCTCGCGCAGGTGCGTGTGGAGATCGACGAAGCCGGGGCCGACCCATGCGCCGCGCGCGTCGACGACGGCCCGCGCCTCGCCGAGGTCGGTTCCGATGCCGACCACCGAACCGGACCGGATCGCGACGTCGACCCTCTCGACGCCGTCGTCCGTGAGCACGGATCCGCCTGTGATGACGAGATCATGCATCGTGATCACCTCCCAGGAGTGCGAAGAGGACGGCCATTCTCGCGGCGACACCGTTCGTCACCTGTTCGAGCACGAGCGACCGCTCGTGGTCGGCGACGTCGTGTCCGATCTCGACACCGCGGTTCATCGGACCCGGATGCATGACGACCGCATCGGGGTGCAGGCGGTCGAATCGCTCCGACGTCATTCCGAACCGGGTCGTGTACTCGGCGAGGGAAGGGAAGACAGAGCCTCCTCCCCGTTCGGTCTGGACGCGCAGGAGGTACACGACGTCGAGCTGCTCGAGGACGGCGTCGATGTCGGTGCTCGTGGTGACGGGCCATGCCTCGGGATCGAGCGGGAGGAGGGTCGGTGGGCCGACGAGCGTGACGTGGGCGCCGAGCGTCGCCATCGCGAAGATGTTCGAGCGTGCGACGCGCGAGTGCCTGATGTCGCCGACGATTGCGATCCTGAGCCCATCGAGGGTGCCGAAGCGTTGTTTGATCGTCAGGCAGTCGAGAAGGGCCTGGGTCGGATGCTGGTGGGCTCCGTCACCGCCGTTGACGATCGGGATGTCGAGCCACTCCGCGATCCGCCACGGCGCACCGGTCTCCTTGTGGCGGACCACCATGAGGTCGACACCCATTGCCCTGACCGTCAGTGCGGTGTCCTTGAGGGACTCCCCTTTCGACAGCGACGACGTTGAAGGTGAGAATGACATCGTGTCGGCCGACAGTGCCTTCGCTGCCTTCTCGAAGGACATCCTGGTTCGCGTTGACGGTTCGAAGAACATCGTCGCGACGGTCTTGCCCCGAAGTGCGGGCACCTTCGGTATCGGCCTCGTGAGGACCTCGGAGAACTCGTCCGCCTCGGTGAGGAGCTCCTCGAGGGTGTCCCGAGAGAGGCCCTCGGTTGTGAGCAGGTGGTTCATGCCTCGCCTTCCCTTCCGGTCCAGACCCCGTCGACGCCGTCGGTCTCTGTGAATCGAACCGACACGTGCTCGTCGAGTGATGTCGGGAGGTTCTTGCCGACGAAATCGGCGCGAATCGGCAGTTGCCTGTGACCGCGGTCGACGACGACGGCGAGCTGCACGGCAGCGGGTCGACCGATGTCCGCGAGGGCGTCGAGGGCTGCCCTGATGGTGCGACCCGTGAACAACACGTCGTCTGTCAGAACCACGACGGCTCCATCGATCGGAGCGGGTATCTCCGTTGGGCCGATCCGGGTGCGAGGCCTGGTGTCGATGTCATCGCGGTACATGCCGATGTCGATGCTCCCTGCCGGAATGGGATGCCCGGCAATGGCTTCCAGGGCACTTCCGATCCTGGATGCGAACGGGACACCGCGTGTCGGGATTCCGAGGACGATGATCCCCTCGGGCCCGTGGTTGCGTTCGACGATCTCGTGCGCGATACGCGTGGTCGCACGGGCGAGGTCGTCCTCCGTCATCACCTGGGGCATGCCCACCACCGATCGGTCGGGGGCACGGAAACACGAAAGCCGTGCCCCTGTGTGCACGGCGATTGATGGAACGTCATGGTTCTCCTTCCTTGTCGGCCTCACGGGACCGGGTTAAAGGACGGTGTGTCGACAGCAGCGTACTACACCTCGGGATCGTCGGCGCCGAGGCTCGCAATGGCATCGAGCACCCCGTTCACGAATGCCGCGCTCCTGGCCGTCGAGTACCGCTTGGCGACCTCGACGGCCTCGGTGATGACGATTCCCTTCGCGAGTTCGCTGTAGCGCAACTCGAACGTCCCGATGCGGATGATGTTGCGATCGACGGCGTTCATCCTGTCCACGCGCCATCCGCTCGACACACGCTCGATGAGGGCGTCGATCGCGCGGCGGTGTTGCCACGTGCCGAGTGCGAGGGCAGCCGCGCGCCGCGACAGGGTCGCGCTGTCGATCTCCTCCGAACGAAGCACGTCGGCGGCGTACAGGGCGCCGAGTGCATCGACTCGCACATCGGATGCCGGAGCGAAGACGAGGGAGGGTCCGGTCACGATGACGTCGGCGAGGTCACCCACCGAGACGGACCGCGCAGGCGGATCGTCTCCGAGCGTGACGAGGATCACTTCGGCCGACGGTGGAAGCGACCTCCCGAGCATACGTCCGACCCGTGCCGCCGCTGGTTCGTCGTGGATGTCGACGACGAACGTGGGTCCGTACATGGCCAGCGTGGGTGGAAGGCGATCCGCAGATACCACCGTCACGTCGTCGGTGGTCGGATCCAATCCAACGGCATGGAAGGCAGCATCGGGCACGCCCGTTCCGTAGGTGGCAGGCTCGGTCACGTGACGCGCGTGATGTAGTCACCGGTCCGGGTGTCGACCTTGACGGTGTCTCCTTGATCCACGAAGAGCGGAGCCTGGATGACGCGGCCCGTCGAGAGTGTCACCGGCTTGGTGGCCGCAGAGACCCTGTCACCCTTGATGCCAGGCTCGGCGAATGTCACCTCGAGCTCGACCGACGCGGGAAGCTCGAGATCGACGGGTGTGCCCTCGAACATGGACAGGCGAACCGTCATCCCCTCGCTCATGAAGTCCACGGAGTCACCCACGAGGTCCGCACCGACACTGATCTGGTCATAGGTTTCTGCGTCCATGAAATTGAAGCCGATGTCATCGCGGTACAGGTACGTGTGGTCGCGTCGATCGATTCTCGCCTGGGGAACGTTCTCGCCGGCGCGGAACGTCCTTTCGACCACGGCACCGGTGCGGACGTTCCTCAGCTTCATGCGCACGAACGCCTTCCCCTTGCCAGGCTTGACGTGCTGGGATTCGACGACGGAGAACAGGCCCTCCGGCAGGTCCAGGGCGGTCCCGGATCGTACGTCGTTCGTCGAGATCATCTGGGTCTCCTCGTGTGGGTGCGGTGCCGCCTCAGAGGCCGACGGCGCTCAACGCTGCCTCTACGGTAGCGTCGTCCGCGGCGACGACCTCAGGCTCCCCGAACGCCCTGAGGAGGACGAATCTGAGCCCGGATCGGTCGCGCTTCTTGTCGAGGGCCATGAGTGATCGAATGACGTCCCTGTGGGCGTCTGCGGCCTCGGTCGGGAGTCCCACGGCACGCAACACATCGCGTTGGCGACCCTCGCCCGAGAACCCGAAGTGAGCAGCACTCGCTCCTCCTGCGGCGACCATTCCGATGGCGACGGATTCGCCATGGCTGCGGCCGGTCGACGTCTCGATTGCGTGGCCCACGGTGTGCCCGTAGTTGAGGAAGGCTCGACGTCCCTGCTCCCTGAAGTCGTAACCAACGATCGAGACCTTCACCGCAACGGAACGGTTCACGACGTCGACGAGGTCCACCGCGATCCCGTCACGCTCATACGCCTCCACGATCGCCATGTCGGAGATGAATCCGGTCTTCAGGGCCTCTGCGGCGCCGTCGACCTTGAGGCGGTCCGGGAGCGCATCGAGGATGTCGATGTCGATGACGACGCGATCAGGATGCTTGAAGACGCCCGCGAGGTTCTTGCCGTCGACGTTGACGCCCGTCTTCCCACCGATGGACGCATCGACCGCACCCAGCAGTGTCGTTGGCACGTAGGACACCGCGATGCCGCGAAGGTAGGTTCCGCCCACGAAACCGACGACGTCGGTGAGCGAGCCCCCACCGACTCCGAGCACGAGGTCGGCACGTGTGAACCCCTGTCGGTTGAGATGTCGATACACGTCCTCGACGACGGACATCTGCTTTGCATCCTCGCCGTCGGGAAGGGTGTAGCCGGTTGCGCGCAGGCCCACATCGGCCATGAGGCCTGCGATTCGCTCGGCACGGGCGAACGTGGACGGTTGGCAGATCACCGCGACTGCGCCGTGCCCCCCTGCCAGCGCGCCTTCCACGATGTGGGACTCGAGGCCACGTCCGACCACGATCTCGCTCCGGATGACGGCGCCATCGTCGATCACATACCGATGCATGCGGCAACCTCCTCGGCAACTTCGGCGGGGTTCCTGCCTGTCGTGTGGACGACGTGCTCGCCGGCCTCGAGATAGCGATCGTTGCGCGCCGAGAGGATGCGATCGATGTCGGACGACGTGGCGATCAGTGGTCGGTCGCCTTCGCCATTCAACCTCCGCTCGAGCTCATCGCTGGTTGTGTCGAGGAGTACAACGGTCCCCGTCCTCCTCATCACGGTGAGGTTCGCCTCGTCGAGCACGGCACCGCCGCCGGTTGCGATGACGGCTGGGTCGCATTCGGACGCGCGTACGATCGCGCGTACCTCGGCCGACCGAAAGAGCTCCTCGGACTCGTCGAAGAGCTCCGGGATCGTCCGGCCCGTCTCCTCCATCACGACGACATCGGTATCGATGAGTACCCGCCCCATGCTCTCGGCGAGGATGGCGCCCACCGTCGTCTTGCCGCTCCCCATCATCCCGATCAACCAGACGTGGCCCATCGGTCGCCCTCCTTCAGAACGACCGGAGCCGGTCGAGGTAGCCGGCGTGCGCTCGTTCGATGTCATCGACCGTGTCCCCGCCGAACTTCCTGAGGACCTCTGCCGCGAGCACGTACGCGACCATCTGCTCCGCGACCACTCCCGCTGCGGGGACGGCGCACACATCGCTCCTCTCGCGGAAGGCCTTGTCGGGAAGCCCGGTGTCGACGTCGACGGTGTCGAGCGGCGCCATGATCGTGGAGATCGGCTTCATGGCCGCCTTGACGCGCAGGACTCCGCCCGTCGTCATGCCACCCTCGAGGCCCCCCGCACGGTTCGACCGCCTCCCATAACCGCCGTCACCGCCGTCACCGGGGATGATCTCGTCGTGGGCGTCCGATCCCCGCGCCGCGGACTGGCTGAGGCCGTCCCCGATCTCGACCGCCTTGATCGCCTGGATGGACATCACGGCTCCGGCAAGGAGGCCGTCGAGCTTTCGATCCCAGTGGACATGGCTCCCCAGGCCGGGAGGAAGGCCGTATGCGAGCACCTCGACGACGCCCCCGAGGGTGTCGCGAGCTGCCTTCGCGGCCTCGATCTCGGCGATCATCGCCTCCTCCGCGTCCCTCCCGTGGGCGCGAACCGGGGATTCGTCGATGTGGTCGGCATCGTCGGGTGTCGGCAGGGACCTGGCACCTTCGACAGCGATCGACCCGATGGCGACGACGTGGGAGATCACTCGTACACCGATCACGGCGAGCAGCTGCTTGGAGAGATACCCGACGACGGTTCGAGCGGCGGTCTCGCGAGCTGATGCCCGCTCGAGGATGTCGCGGGCATCGTGTGTGTCGTACTTCTGCATGCCGACGAGATCGGCGTGACCGGGCCTTGGCTTCGTTTCTCGCTTGATCGACGCCGCGAGGTCATCCGATATCGGATCGGGCGACATCCTCTCGCTCCAGCGGGGCCACTCCGTGTTCCGGATGAGGACGGTGACGGGTCCTCCGAGGGTTCGTCCGAACCTCACTCCCCCGAGGATCTCGAGTTCATCCTGTTCGAGCTTCATCCGCGGTCCACGACCGAAGCCGAGCCGTCTCCGTGCGAGCTCGGCGGCGATGCCCTCAGTGGTGACGACGAGTCCCGACGGCAGGCCCTCCACCGTTGCAACCAACGCAGGGCCATGGGACTCGCCTGATGTGATGAAACGCAGCATGATGCCGGAGGCTAGGCGACTCGGGACCCGACCTCGACTTCGTCACGCGGGATTGGTCAGCGGACGTACCACGCGATGACAGCGTCTCCGAGGTACAGGGCGATGAATCCACCGACGACCATGAACGGTCCGAACGCAATGGCGTCCTTGCGCCCGGCCAATCGAGTGGCGAGGAGTATGAGGGCGACGAGGCCGGCCACGATGAATGCGCTGATCGCAGCGGTCAGGACGTAGCGCCATCCCAGGTAACCGGCGAACAGCCCGATGAAGGCAGCGAGTTTCACGTCCCCATACCCGAGTGCCCCGCGTGCCAGGAGGGCGAGACCGAACATGATCCCGAAGTATGCGGCCGATCCGTCGGCCGCATCGAGGAGTGATTCGAGGTCCGCTGCGAAGAGTCCGCCGATGACGAGGAGAATGGCGCCGACGCCTCCGTAGCGAACGAGGATCCGATTCGGGATCAGCCGAGTGTCGAGGTCAGTCACGGTGAGCAGGATGCCCCCAACGACGAACGCGACGTACGCCGGCAGGACCCAGGGGCTCGGTACGGCGCCGGGCAGGAGAGCCAGCAGCACGACCGTCGAACCGGCGATCCACGCGTTCGCGATCCTCTGTCGGTGACGGTCGGGTGCGGTGCAGCGCAGGAGCGTTGGACCGAGGGTTGCCCCGCATCCACAGAGAGGTGAGATCCACCGATCCGGCGCGCCCTGGCGGTGGGCGTCCGCCTCGGCAACGATCATGCGCGCCGCGAGCACTCCGACGACTCCGAACACGGCAGCGAGGGCGAATGGCATGACGTGCGAGCTTAGGTGCCGTTCCGCAGCGATCAGGGATGCCTGATCATTGATGTCGTGGATCAGGGATGGTCGTGGGTGCGTGCCGCCGCCGTCATGACATCGATCGGGGCGGACCTCCCCGTGAAGACCTCGAATGCGGCGATCGCCTGTCCGACCAGCATGTCGATCCCATCGGTTGCGGGCAGGCCGTTGAGGACGGCCCAGGTGACGGCCGGTGTCGGCTCGGAGTCGTAGACCATGTCGATCAGCCCGGAGGCTGCCTCGAGCATCGCGATCGGAAGCATCTCGCGATGCATCCCGAGCGGCGTCGCGTTGATCAGGATGGCGCCATCGACCGCAACGCCCCAATCAACGACGCCCCCAGACACCGAGCACGCCTCGAGGGCTGCGGTCGCGCGCTCGGGATGCCGTGCCATCACGGTGACCTCCCCATCGGCGCACGCGACCATGGCGGCCCTCGCAGCGCCTCCGCTACCGAGCACGACGAACGGCGCATCGACGAGGCCGAGGAGGGATCGGGAGTGCCGGACCCCATCGACGTCCGTATTGTCGCCTGCGAGGCGACCGTCGCGCCGAACGATCGTATTCACGGCACGGGTGCGACGGGCAGACTCCGTCGCGGAATCGACGGCCTCATACGCCGACCCCTTGTGGGGCATGGTCACGTTCACGCCTTCGAGGTCGCCTGAGCGCAGCGCTTCCACCACCGCTGCGAACGATCCTCGTGGCGTGGGAAGCCGTTCGTAGCGCGCGTCCATGCCGAAGTGGGCGAACGCGGCATTGTGGATGTCCGGAGAGCGTGAGTGGTCGACAGGGTCCCCGACGATGGCGAACCTCACGGCAGGACTCCACGAGCGCGTGCGTCTGCGATGTTCAGCTGATGGCCCTCATATGTCTCCGCGAAGAGGTGGGAACCGTCCTCGGCGCCGAGGACGTAGAAGAGGTACCTCGTGGTGGCCGGATCGACTGCCGCACGGATGCTCTCGAGCGATGGGGACCCGATGGGAGTCGGTGGCAGGCCATCGATCCGGTACGTATTCCACGGGGATTCGGTGCGGAGGTGCTCAGCCGTGACCCTGCCGGGGTTGTATCCGAGTGCGTAGATGACCGTTGCGTCGATCTGGAGCCTCATCGGCTCTGCGAGCCTGTTGTGGATCACGGAGGAGATGGTGGGCCGCTCGCTGTCGGTTCCCGCCTCGCGTTCGATGAGGGAGGCAATGATGATTGCCTCGTATCGGCTCACACCGAGGCTGTCGAGCCTCGACCAGTCGAGGGTCGACAGGCGCCTCGCGGTCTCGTCGGCCATCGCACCGAGGATGGTCCTTGGTGTCGAGGAGTCCGTGAGCTGATAGGTCGCCGGATACAGGAGGCCCTCCCATCGGTTGAGGGCATCGATCGGACCGCCGACTGGCGGGAGGTACGGCGACGAGATGTCGATCCCGCGCAGGACGCGCTGGAACTCGGCCTGTGAATAGCCCGTCGCCGCCGCGAACTCGGCGATGATCCTGTCGACCGTCCACCCTTCGACGAGCGTGAATCGATCGCCGCCTTCTGAGTTCGACCCGGCGACGAGCTGTCTGATCACGTCCTCGGGATCCATGTTCGTCGTGAGGGCGTAGGAACCTGCCTGGAGGCGATCCTCGACACCGAGACGTTCGGCGGCCGAAGCGAGATCTCCCGCGCGCGCA
>JAWOGV010000314.1:0-5090 GCA_046496605.1 Acidimicrobiia bacterium
ACGAGAAACAGGCGAGGCCCGAGCCTCGCCTGTTTCTCGTGCAAATCGACATGGATCCCGGGTTACTGCAGCACCTCGCCGCGCGCTACAGCATCGACCTCCTGCCAGCGCCGCGGCGGTCTTCGAGGGCACATCTGCCCTGGCGGGCGTCGCTGCTTGTTGTGATCGGCCTCGTGGTCGCTGGCGGCTGCACGGGTGGCGGAGCCGTCGTCGTGCCCCCGGAGTTGCCCCCCACGACCGCTGCCACCGGTTCAACGACGACGACGGATACCTCGGCGCCTGAGCCCACCGGACCGATCCTCATCGATCCCAGCGATGACGCCTCCGCGATCGTCGATGCCGCTCCGGAGAACACCGAGTTCGAGTTCCTCCCCGGCATTCATCGCGGGTTCTCGGTGGAGCCCAAGGACGGAACGTCGTTCATCGGGAGGCCCGGCGCGATCCTCACCGGTGCCGTGGAACTCTCGGATCCCGAGGTGATCGCTACGGGGTGGCGGTTCGTCGGCATCGACCGCACGGGCGATGAGCGGGGTTCGTGCATCGATGGCTACGACGGCTGCATGTACTCCCAGGACCTGTTCTACGACGACGTGATGCTGTGGCAGGTCACCGACATCCGGGACCTCGAGAGCGGCACGTGGTTCTGGGGTGACGACGGCATCCATGTGTTCGACGACCCCACGAGCCGCCGCGTCGAACTCAGCGTCGAGGAGCACGCCTTCCGAAGTGACGCCTCGGACGTCACGATCACCGGGCTCCTGGTCGAGAAGTACGCGACGCCCGCCCAACTCGGGGCGATTCAAGCCCAGGAGCCCGGAAATGGGGACCGCGGTGACGGCTGGCTCATCGAGGACGTCGAGGTGCGCGGCGCGCACGGGGCCGGCATCAGGACCGGCGACCGGACCATCGTGCGCAACGTCTACAGCCATCACAACGGCCAGATGGGGATCACCGTCTCGGGAGGCACCGACGTCCTCCTGGAGGGAAACGAGTTCGCGTTCAACAACATCGCGGGTTTCAAGTGGGGGTGGGAGGCAGGTGGAACCAAGTTCACCCGCACGACGGGCCTCGTGGTTCGTGACAATCACTCCCATCACAACAACGGCCCGGGGCTGTGGACGGACATCGACAACGTCGACACGCTCTACGAGGGCAACCTCGTCGAGCACAACACCGGTCCCGGCATCTTCCACGAGATCAGCTACTCGGCAGTGATTCGCAACAACATCGTGCTCGACAACGGCACCCGCTCAACCTGGCTGTGGGACGCGGGCATCCTGATCGCTGCTTCTTCGGAGGTCGAGGTATACGGCAACGAGGTTCGACGCAACGCCAATGCGATCGCGGGCATCCAACAGGATCGCGGCGGAGGAGACTACGGGATCCACCTCCTCGATGATCTCGACGTGTACGACAACATCATCGAGCTCGCCGGCGGTGCGATCGGGGTCGTCGAGGATGTCCACGGTGACAACGTCTTCACCGACCGCATCATCCGATTCGACGAGAACGTCTACGAGGGAACCACGGGGCAGGCGTATCGGTGGTACGGGAAGCGCCTCGGCGCAACCGGATGGGTGGAGTACGGTTTCGACAGGAACGGCGTGTGGGAGTGATGAGGGATTCCGACAGGGGTCCGACCGTGCTCGTGTTCGCCTATGCCTGCCGACCTGGCGTGGGCTCGGAACCGGGCGCCGGCTGGGGCATGGTGATGGCGATCAACGAGGTCGCACGACCGATCGTGTTGACGCGTCCGGACAACATGGAGGCGATCGGGAAGTGGCTGGAAACAGCCGAGGGCCCCGTACCGGAGTTCGTGCCCGTCGACGAGCCGCGCTGGGCGGGTCCCATGAGATCGAACCGCCTCCTCGCGTTCGCCGGATACCTGGCTTGGCTCAGACCTGCTGAGCTCGCTGCGTGGGACATCATCGCGACCCGCGAGATCGACCTGGTCCACCACGTCACCTACTCGCCGTACTGGCTCCCCGCGCCGACGGCGAGGTTGGGCGTGCCGTCGATCTGGGGACCCGTCGGGGGCGCGGTACGCACCCCTCGCAGCCTGCTGTCATTCCTCGGGCGGAAGGGCCGGATCACGGAGGAGCTCGATCGATTCGCTGTCCTGATGGCGGCGATGTTTCCCTTCACACGTCGAACATGGAGTGAGGTTTCACTCAGGGTGGCCCAGAATCGTGAGACGCTGGCGAGGATTCGCGTCGTGACCGCGAAACCCGCCGTCATCTTCAACCATGCCCTCGTGCACCACTTCGACCCGCCGACTCCCGTGCCGGGTGAGGATCGATACGCCGTGTGGTTGTCACCCCTCGAGTCACGGAAGGGTCCCGAACTCGCCGTGAGGGCACTCGCGATGACAACCCGTCCGATCGATCTCAAGGTCGTCGGTGACGGGCCGGAGAGGCGGCGAATGGAGGCCTTGTGCGCCGATCTCGGCCTTACCGACCGCGTGGAGTTCCTCGGCCGTGTCGAACACTCCGATGCCATCGCGCTGGTCGCGGGCGCGGAGGCAGCCGTCTTCACCGGGTTGCGGGAGGAAGGGGGACTCGCCCTCACCGAGGCTCTCTACTGCGGCACACCAACGATCGTGCTCGACAACGGCGGCCCCGCCGAGATCGCCCGTGCGTCGATCGATCCGTCCCGGGTCGCGATCATCGACGTGTCATCCGCGCGTTCGGCGATCAAAGGGATCGCGGTCGCGCTCGACGAGTTCTCAGCGAACCCACGCAAGGACCGCCGATCCCTTCTTGATCGGTCCGCTGCGATCGAGCGGATTGCCGCGATGTACGAACAGGTCCTCTCGGCGGGTGAACCGACCCCCGAACCTGGGTCGAGCATTCAAGGCGCCGCACCGATTGCCGATGACAGACCCATGCCAACGGTATCGATCATCATGCCTGCCTACAACGCGCAGGAGTTCCTCGCCGAGGCCATTCAGAGCATCCTCGACCAGACGCTGCAGTCCTTCGAGCTGATCGTCGTCGACGACGGATCGGTCGACTCCACTCGAGAGATCGCACAATCGTTCGCAGCGAGGGACGCCCGGGTTCAGGTCGTACCGATCGACCGCAACGGGGGAATCGCGCATGCGATCAACGCCGGCATCAAGGAGGCTCGTGCCGACCTCATCGGGCGCCTGGACTCCGACGACCTGGCCGTGCCGACCCGCTTCGAGCGGCAGGTCGACTTTCTCGCGGATCATCCCGAGGTCGTCGTCGTCGGCTCCAACGCCATCCACATTTCGGCCACCGGCGAGAAGCTCGGCCTTTCGATCGCCGGTCCACCCGATGTGGCGGCGTTCGATCGGATGCGCCGCGATGGAGAGGTCACGATGGTGCTCGACGGCACGGCGTTGATGCGTCGCAGCGTGCTCGACCGCGTCGGCGGGTATGACGAGTCGTTCGCCTCGGCCGCGGAACTGGATCTGTACTGCCGCATGGGGGAGCACGGCGCCGTGGTTGCGATCGCGGAGCCGCTGAGCCTCTACAGGCTCCATTCGGGGAGCAACGTGCACTCCCAGTTCTACAAAGGTCGGACGGTTCACCGATTCGTCGCGTATCGCCAGAAGGAGCTCGCCGCTGGCGGGGATCCGATCGGTTTCCGGGAGTTCCTCGCCACGGAACGTCGAGCTCCTTTCCGGAGACGGTCGAGGATCTGGCTCGCCGACTATGCGAGGGCCCACTATCGGGAGGCGGGCGTCAGTATCGCCCATCACAGGTGGATTGACGCCGGATCCCATGTTGCCCGCTCCTTCGTGGCCGATCCGGCGTTCGTCCTCGGCCGGGTGTGGCACCGCAGGCTGTCCCCAGGGGCGCGTCACACGTTGAACGAGACGACGTCCCCCTGATTGTTCGCCGGATCAGGCGCCCTCTCATCCGCTTCGATGCCGGTCGTGGGACCCCTTCCGTGCCTCGGTACACTCACCGCATGCGTCCGATCGGAGCGCGTCGGAGCCGATGACCGTGTTCGCCGGGGGAGGATCGCCATGAACGACACCGTGTACGACCTGAGCGGCGCCACCGTGTGGGTCGCGGGGCACACCGGCATGGTCGGATCGGCTGTGGTGCGCAGGCTCGCCGACGAACCCATCGGTGACCTGGTCACCGCATCCAGCAGCGAGGTCGACCTCCGGCGCCAGGATGCAACGGAGCGCTTCGTCGCCGACACCCGTCCCGATCTCGTGATCGTCGCCGCTGCGAGGGTCGGCGGCATCCACGCCAATCGCTCGGCGCAGGGGCAGTTCCTCTACGAGAACCTCATGATCGCTTCGAACGTCGTCGAGGCGGCGCGGGTCAACGGCGTGGCACGCGTGGTGATGCTCGGCTCGTCGTGCATCTACCCGAAGGAGGCCCCCCAGCCGATGCGCGAGGACTCGCTCCTGACCGGACCCCTCGAGGAGACGAACGAGGGCTATGCGATCGCCAAGATCGCGGCGCTCGAGCTCGGGAAGATGTACCGCAGGCAATACGGCATGAGCGCGATCTCCCTGATGCCGACCAACCTGTACGGCCCGAACGACAACTTCGACCTCGAGACGTCGCACGTCCTCCCCGCCCTTCTGAGGAAGGTGCACGAGGCCAAGCTCGCCGGCGCATCCTCGGTCCCCGTGTGGGGTTCCGGGCGGCCACGGCGCGAGTTCCTGCACGTCGACGACCTTGCGGATGCCGTCGTCCATGCGACCACCCACTACGACGGTGAATCCCATCTCAACGTCGGCACGGGGAAGGACATCTCGATCGCCGAGCTCGTCGAGCTCATCGGTGAGGTCATCGGATGGGATGGCGAAGCGGTGTTCGATCCTTCGATGCCGGACGGGACGCTCCGCAAGCTCCTCGACGTCTCCGCCATGGCGGACATCGGTTGGACGGCCACGACGGGTCTGAGGGAAGGCATCGCCGACACGTACCGCTGGTACCTCGACAACTCCTGAG
Source organism: Acidimicrobiia bacterium (assembly GCA_046496605.1). Taxonomy (GTDB): domain Bacteria; phylum Actinomycetota; class Acidimicrobiia; order Spongiisociales; family UBA5794; genus SZUA-442. The sequence goes on from JAWOGV010000314.1 coordinate 4,944, forward strand.
GCGAGGGCGAACGGATCCCCCCTTGGAGGGTCAGTCGGCGAGCGGCTCCGGATCAGGGACGTTGTCGAGCCAGACCATGATGTCCTTCCACAGCGGACCACACTCCTCGGCGAAGTAGCCGGCATGACCGATCTGCTCGACGCCGGC
>JAWOGV010000064.1:0-4450 GCA_046496605.1 Acidimicrobiia bacterium
CACCAAGATTCGGAATATATTGAAAGTTCAGGAGACAGAGATGGTTGAGCCGACCGCAGACCAACGATTCGCCGAGGAGATGGGGCAGATCTTCGATCGGTGGTCGCTGCCCCGCATGGCGGGACGGGTCTGGGGAATCCTGCTCGTGAGCGACGAACCCGCCCTCTCGGCACAAGATCTCATCGAACGGCTCCATGCCAGCGCCGGCTCGATCAGCGCCGCAACCCGGTATCTCCTCGACGAGAGGCTCATCGAGCGGGTACGCCTCCGGGGCGAACGCCGGGACTTCTTCCGGTTCGACCCCTCCGCGACCTATGCCATGTTCCAGCAGCGAATCGACGCAACCGCAGCCATGCACAGGGTCTTCGAGGTCGCAGCACCCCGCTTCGCCGACAGACCCGTCGCACAGGAGCGCCTCAACCAGCTCCACGATTTCTACGAGTGGATGGAGATGCAGCTCAGGGCCCTCATGAAGGAATGGAGACAGCAGCATGTTGCCCCACGGGACGATGCCCCCGGCATCTGAACCCCCGATGCAGACACCGGATGGATCACCGATGCGGTCACAGACGGGGCACCACCCGGCTCCCGGGGATCACCGGGACCTGATCGTCCTCGAGGACGTCACCAGGCAATACGTCCTCGGCAACGTGACCGTCACCGCGCTCAGCGGTGTGAACCTCCACGTCGACGAGGGCGAGTTCGTGGTCGTGCTCGGTCCGTCGGGGAGCGGCAAGACGACCCTCATCAACCTGATCGGCGCCCTCGACACCCCCACCTCCGGGACGATCAGCGTCGGAGAGGTCGACGTCACCAACGCAACCCGCACCGAACTGTTCGCCTACCGACGGCGTCTCGTCAGCTTCATCTTCCAGAGCTTCAACATCTTCCCTGGGCTCACCGCCCTCGAGAACGTCCAGTTCGGGATCGATGCCTCAGGCAGGCACACCGGTGCTCGAGCGGAGGCCTTCCTCGACGCGGTCGGGCTCGGGGACCGCATCGCCCACTTCCCCCACGAGCTCTCCGGAGGGGAACAGCAGAGGGTCGCAATCGCCCGTGCGCTGGCGACAGGGAACCCGATCCTGCTCGCCGATGAGCCCACCGGTGAACTCGACTTCACGACGGGCGTCCAGATCCTCGAACTGCTGCGGGCCCAGGCAGGGCCGGACAAGGCGGTGGTCGTGGTGACGCACAATCGGGAGATCTCGCGCATTGCGGACCGTGTCGTCGAGCTGAGCAGCGGTCGCGTCGTCTCCGACGGCCCTCCGGTGGGAGGTCGAGCCGACGTCGCCGAGCTGCACTGGTAGGAGGCGGCCATGCACAGCCTCAGCCGTTGGATCGTCTGGTCATGGAGGGATCTTCGGGGCCACTGGCCACGGGTCGTGGTCATCTCCCTGATCATCGCCCTCGGAACAGGCGCCTATGCGGGGCTTTCCTCGAACGCCCGATGGCGTCTCGTTTCCGCAGACCACAACTACGAGCTCCTCAACATGTACGACCTGCGGATTCGCCTCGCTTCGGGGAGCCAGGTGGAGGAAGGGTCGCTCATTGCGTCCGTGGCCGGGATGGATCACCCCGAGTGGGTCACGGCAGCCGAGGAGCGTCTCGTCGTGCCCACCCAGGTCGACGCCTCCCGCGACGGTGAGACCATCCTCGTGCGCGGCGTGGTCGTGGGAGTGCCGGTCGATCCACCGGGAGCACCGACGGTCAACGCAGTCCACCCGGGGGCGGGTCGTGCGCTCACCACCGATGACGACGGCGCACCGGTGGGCCTGATCGAGCGCAACTTCGCTCTGTTCTACGACCTGCCGGACACCGGGACCATCCAACTCGGTGGAGGCACAGAGCTCGACATCGTCGGCCACGGCATCACGCCCGAGTACTTCTTCGTCCAACCAGAGGGCGAGCTGTTCTTCTCCCAGGCCAACTACGCGGCTGTCTTCACGTCTCTCACGACAGCCCAGATCGTCACGGGCTCCGAGGGTCTCGTGAGCGACATGGTCGTGACACTCGCCGAGGGTGTGGATCCCGATGCCGCAGCCGACGATCTCTCGGCTTCACTGGCAAAGGCGTTGCCGACCGTCGGCACCTCCATCATGGAGAAGGGCGACGACCCCACCTACAGGCTCGTGTACGAGGACATCGAGAATGACCAGCTGTTCTTCAACATGCTGGCCCTCATCATCTTCGTAGGCGCCGTAGCCGCCGCCTTCAACCTGACGAGCCGCCTCGTCGAGCAGCAGCGTCGCGAGATCGGCATCGCCATGGCCCTGGGTGTCCCCCGGTGGAGGATCTCCGTGCGCCCCATGCTCGTCGGCGTCCAGATCGCCGTGCTCGGCGTGGTATTCGGTCTGGGCGCGGGATGGCTGATCACCGTCGCCATGCGTGGCCTGCTCGAATCACTGCTGCCGTTCGCCGAATGGCTGACACCGTTTCAGGCCGGCGTATTCGCGACAGCAGCCTTCATCGGGTTCCTCGTTCCGTTGGCCGCAACCGCGATCCCGGTGTGGCGAGCCGTTCGTGTGCTTCCGGTCGACGCCATCCGCACCGGCCACCTCGCGTCCCGTGGTGGCGGTCTCGCCCCCTTGATCCAGCGGGTTCCCCTCCCTGGTGACACCTTCTCCAAGATGCCGTTCCGCAACCTCGTTCGCGCCCCGCGTCGTGCGGCGCTCACGATCGTCGGAATCGCCGCCGCCCTATCAGCGCTCGTGATGATCCTGGGAGCGATCGACTCGTTCATCGACACCATCGACCGGGGAGCCGAGGTCGAGACCTCAGGCAATGTCGACCGCGTTCTCGTGGCTCTCGACACCGTCCATCCCGTCGATGGCACCGTGGTGGCTTCCGTCACCGGGGTCGAGGGTGCTGCGGCAGCCGAGCCTGCCCTCCTCACCGGCGGTGCCCTCGTCGCACCCGACACCGAGTTCGACGTCTCGTTGCGTTTCGTCGACTTCGACGGCGACATCTTCCTTCCGGAGGCGTCCAAAGGACGGCTGCCAGTCACCGGGGAGATCCTGCTGTCGGCCAAGGCGGCGAAGGATCTCGGGGTCGACGTCGGCGAGTCGGTCATCGTGAGGCATCCCCAACGCCAGGGCCCCCTTGCCTTCACGCTCGTCGAGACTCCCTACGTCGTGTCCGGATTCCACGACCATCCGTTCCGCATCAACACGTACCTGCCGAAGGATGCCGCTTCAGACATGGGGCTCGCAGGGCTGGCGAACATCGTCGACATCACCCCCGAGCCTGGCGTAGCGGTGGGTGATCTCCAACGAGCGCTGTTCACGTCGGCCTCCGTCGTGTCCGTGCAACGCGCAGACAGCCAGGCGACCATCATCCGGGACTTCCTCGACGTCTTCATCGAGGTGTTCCAGCTGTTCCTGGTCGTGGTGCTGATGCTCGCGGTGCTGATCGCCTTCAACGCTGCGGGCATCAGTGTGGAGGAGCGCAAGCGGGAGAACGCGACCCTGTTCGCGTACGGGGTCCCCCGATGGAAAGCTGTCCGCATTTCTGTGGTCGAGAGCCTCATGATCGGAGCGATCGCCACGGTGTTCGGCCTCCTCGGTGGCCTCGGCCTGCTCTGGTGGTTCCTCAACGTCCTCGCACGCCAGTCGATGCCCGAGATCGGCTTCGACACCGTCCTCTCCCCTGGATCGGTCCTCGTCACCGTTGTCATCGGCGTACTTGCGGTAGGCCTCGCACCCTTGCTCACCGCGCCGCGCAGGCTTCGCCGAATGGATGTCCCGTCGACCCTTCGGGTCATGGAGTGACGCCCCGACAGTCCTGACGTCGGGCTTGGGCCACCAGGTATCAGATCCGATCGACCACGACCGCGTCGAGGGTTCCGTCCCCGTCGATGTCGGCGCATCCGATCGATGCAGCGCCTGCGAGTTCGGGTGCAAGGATGAACCCGAAGCCGCTCCATGCCCCGGCGGCCGTCGCAACCACGTCCTCTTCATCGAGCTCCGTGTAGGCGAACGCCGCAGTGCCACCGCATGCCGCAACGGCGCCCACGGGATGTGGTGGCCGTCGTGCCAGCCAGATCGGATCGCCCGACGCGTCGAGGACACCGAGGTGCGCGCTCCTCCCCGAGGCATCGGTCGGAGGGTCGGCGCGAGGATCCCCTGCCTTCACCCGCACGGCGTGTCGATACGACACCAGCGTCTCGGATGTGCCGTCCCCGTCGAGATCTCCCCGTGCTGCGGCGACGACGTCTCCCTCAGCGAAGGCGAATAGCTCGATGCCGGTGTCGACGAGATCGGGAGCGCGGTGGAGCGCCCACCAGGAACCTTCGAGGTACCCGAGGTCGCCGGCGGGTATCCCCCATCCCTCGAATCGGATCCGAAGGTCCACGTTGCGCGTTGTGCCGATGCGGTGGGCGACGACGCCGTTTCCATCGACGAGCACCTCGAGGAGCCCGCCGATGCTCGTGTCGGGGCCCTGCTGGTCGAAC
>JAWOGV010000066.1:0-9740 GCA_046496605.1 Acidimicrobiia bacterium
GCTCACCATCACGCTCGCCGTCGGCGTGCGCCGGATGGCACAACGGCGTGCCCTGGTCAGGCGGCTCGCCGCCGTCGAGACGCTGGGAAGCACCACCGTCATCGGTTCGGACAAGACCGGCACGCTCACCGAGAACCGGATGACCGTTCAGACCGTTTGGGCCGGCACCGAATGGTGGACGATCGAGGGATCTCCCACCTCGGCGTCGTTGATGGCAGACACCGGACCGCTTCGCCGCGTCCTCCTCGTGGGCGTCCTCACAAACGAAGCGGAGCTGTACATCGAGGACGGCACCGAGCACACGGCCGGAGATCCGACGGAGGCGGCGCTGCTGGTCGCAGCAGCTCGCTGCGGCCTCGAGCCCATCCTCGCCAGGGATCGGTACGAAACGATCGCGGAAATCCCCTTCGAGTCCGAACGCGGCTACTCGGCGACGATCGGCACCTTCGAGGGGAAGACTGCGATGTTCGTCAAGGGGGCGCCCGAACGAATCGTCGGGATGTCCTCCCGGATGCTCGGCCCGGACGGTGTCGAGGACATCGACCCCGAGGCAGTCCTCGCCGCCGCCGATCGTATGGCCTCCGATGGGTTGCGTGTCCTGGCGATGGCAGACATGGAGGTCGAGGATCCCGATCCGAGCCGGGTCGAGACCCTGATCGGCACCGGTGGGCTGACCCTCCTCGGCCTTCAGGGGATGCTCGATCCACCCAGGGCCGGCGTCGCAGAGGCTGTCGAGGGATGCAGGCACTCCGGCATCCGGCCGCTCATGATCACCGGCGATCACGCTGCGACAGCACTGGCGATCGCCGAGCGCCTCGGTATTGCGGATCACGGTTCCGAGGCCCTCACCGGAGGCGACATCGATGAATTGTCCGATGCGGACCTCGCAGAAGCGGTGACGCGCGTGTCCGTCTTCGCCCGGATGACCCCTGAGCACAAGCTGCGCATCGTCCAGACCCTGCGCGGACTCGGCGAGGTGGTCGCCGTCACGGGGGACGGAGTCAACGACGCGCCTTCGCTGAGGGCTGCCGACATCGGGATCGCCATGGGGAGGGACGGCACCGACGTCGCTCGCGAAGCCTCCGACATGGTCCTCATCGACGACAACTTCGCGAGCATCTACGCGGCAGTCCACGAGGGGCGGGTGACCTTCGACAACGTTCGCAAGGTGACATTCTTCCTGCTGTCGACCGGTGCTGCGGAAATCGTCGCCCTCACGTCAGGGCTCCTCCTCGGCTGGCCACTGATTCTCCTGCCGACCCAGATCCTCTGGCTCAACCTCGTCACCAACGGTGTTCAGGATGTCGCGATGGCATTCGAGCCAGCCGAACCCGGCATCCTCGATCGACCGCCACGCCCCGTCAAGGAAGGTGTGATCAGCAGGCTGTTGTGGAAACGAACCCTGATCGTTGGGATCGTCATGGCGCTTGGCACCCTTGCGATGTTCCGCTGGGAGTACGACAGCTCGGGATCGGTGGAGGCGGCTCGAACAGCCGCGCTCACCACGATGGTGCTCTTCCAGGCGTTCCACATCGGCAATGTGCGCTCGGAACGGATCTCCGCGTTCCGGACGCCGGTGCTCTCGAACAGGTTCCTCATCGTGGCGGTGATCGTCGCCCTCGGCATCCATGCGATCGCCCTCTACCTGCCCTTCACTCAGTTCATCCTGACGGTCGAGCCCATCGGCATCGACGCCTGGCTCCGGAGCATCGCCGTGGCGTCGACGGTCATCGTCGCAGGCGAGATTCACAAGGCGTGGGAGCGTCGCCGTGGTGCGAAGGCGTGAGATGCTACGGATGCCCTGCCAGGGCGCCGAACCGGGTGAACCGGGTTACCTCGAGAGGCTCGTGGACTCGCCGGTGGGCGGAGCGGTGCCTGCCTCGACGATGAGGCGGTTCGCCTCCTCGATGTAGCCGGCGGCCTCCTGGACCTTCTCCTGGTACAGACCGAGATCTCCCAGGCGAAGGGCGGCGTCAGCCTCGGCGAGGGCGTTCTCGGCGAGCTGGAGCAGCTCGGCGACTCGTTCCTCGACGGATCCGTCAGGCGGCTCGGTCGGCGGCTCCGGCGTCTCGCCACCGTCGTCGGGATCATCTGGCCCAATGACGGAAGTCCCGAACAGGGCGAGCAGGACCTCCTCGAGCGACTCACCGATCTCGATCCTGCTGTTGAACGACGCAATGACCCGCTTGAACTGCGGAATGCCGGATCCGCCCGTATCGGCCGCCAGGTAGATCGGCTGGACGAAGAGCAGCGAGTCCTCGATCGGCACGACGAGCATGTTCCCGCGGATGACCTCAGATCCCTCCTGACCCAGCAGGGTGAACTCCACGGACACTCGCGGATCCTGGTCGATGAAGTCGCCCACCTGACCAGGTCCATCGATCTGGCGGTCACGGGGCATCCCGTATTCGATGATGTCGCCGTACTCCTCGAGCGGGCCGCTCTTGGCGACCACGAACGCCGACATGTTCGGCCGATCGAGCGGCGTGAACGGCTGCATCAACAGGAAGGACAGGCCTTCCTCCTCGGGCAATTCCATGAGGAGGTAGTAGGGCAACATCGGAGGGCTTGCGAATGACGCCCTGAGGGGGGGACGTTCCGAGTTCGCAGGGTTCCGTGCGATCTGCCACGGGTCGTTCCGCTGGAAGAGGTCGACGGGGTTGGTCATGTGATACAGCTGGTACACGTCGGTCTGCATCCTGAACAAGTCCTCGGGATACCGGATGTGACCCACGAGCCCCTCGGGGAACTCGGTGAGTGGCTTGAACGTACCGGGGAAGATCTTCTGGTGCACCCGGATGATCGGGTCATCGGGATCGACGACGTACATGTCGATCGTGCCGTCATAGGCGTCGATGACGGCTTTGACCGAGTTCCTGATGTAGTTGAAGCTCCCGGGGAGCGGCGACCCCTGATCGAGGCGCGGTGTGCCGGCAGGTTCGGAGTACGGGAAACGGGTGGAAACCGTGTACAGGTCCATCATCCAGACGAGCCTGCCTTCGGTGACGACCATGTACGGATCGTTGTCGGCGTACAGGAACGGAGCGACCTGGGCTATCCGCTCCTGGATGTTGCGATGGAGCAGCACCCGCGAATCGGAGCGAACCTGGCCCGAGATGAGGGTGTTGAGGTCACCGAATCGGAGCGCCCACACGGCCCGATTGAAGAAGTTCCCGAGGGCGACGCCCCCCTTGCCGTCGTAGGAGTTCGTCGTGGCCTCCGCGGTGTCCGCAGGACCGCGCGGGAGGTCGACCTCACCCTGGTTCGAACCGACGATGAGGAAGTCACGTACCGCATCGTCGGAGAAGTAGATGCGGGGTTGGGTGACATCGAGGATCGGGTCTCCCGAGAGGTTTGACGGAGGAAGGTCCTTGGCGAGGAACTCCGGCAACCCGTCGGAGGTCACGTCGCGAGCAGGGCTCAACACGGCACCGAGCCCGTGGGTGTACACGAGGCGTTCGTTCACCCAGCCTGCGCCCGGTATGTTGGACTCCTGGAGGCTCCGAGCGGCCGTCATCACCTGCTTGAGCTCTCCATTGATCACATACCGATCGACATCGACGTCGTTGAACGTGTAATACGTCTTGATGTTCTGGAGCTCGGGGTACGTCAGCTGGAGGACGCCCGGATCCCACAGGCGGACGTTCTCGATCGTCGGGGCATTCGCCTCGACCTCTTCGGCGGTGAGCTCTGGCGACGCGTTGAACCTGCGGACCTCGACTTCGTCGAGGCCGAACGCATAGCGCGTGAAGTCGAGGTTGTGCTGGACGAACTCCGTCTCCCTCTGGATCTCATTCGGTTCGACCGAGAAACGCTGCACGAGGGCCGGGTAGATGCCACCGACACCGATCGAGGTGACCAACCAGATCCCGAGAGCGACCGCCGGCAGCGCCCATCCTCGGAAGCGAACGTTCACGAGCAGGATGACCGCAGAGACGATCGAAATGAAGATGAGGAGGTTGAGGGCGGGAATCTGCGCGTTGACGTCGGTGTAGCTCGCGCCGAAGACCTGACCCCGACCCGAGTACAGGAGCTCCCACTTGTCGAACTGGTAGCCCACGGCCTTCAGGAGCGCCATCAACGCGACCAGCACCGAGATGTGCGCCTTCACCGCGTCCGACGTGCGTTGACCTGGTGTCGCGATCTTGATGCCCCCGTTGAGGTAGTGGGCGGCCAGGACGACGAGGGTGCCGACAAGGAGGAGCTGGAAGGCCCATCCGAAGATGTCGCGGTACAAGGGCAGTGAGAAGACATACAAGGAGACGTCGTTGCCGAAGATGGGATCGACGAGGCCGAAGTCGACGGAGTTCCTCCACAACAGGAAACCCTGCCACCACGCGGCGGCGCCGAGCCCGATGAGGACCCCGAAGAACAGCGAGAACAGGGTACGAACGAGTGTCGCGCGTGGCTCGATCCATTCCTGGTAGCGCTCGAGCAGCTCCTCGTCGGGCGCTCCGGTGATGGCGCCGCTCCTCGGTGACAGCTTGTCGACGAGCCACAGGTTGATCCAGAAGAAGAGGAACGCCACGAGCGCTGCACCGAGCACGAGCCAGACCCTCGTGAACGTGACGGTGGTCCAGACGCCGGCGAACCCGCGCTCACGGAACCACTGATAGTCGGTGAACAGCGTGGCGAGCCATCTACCGAAGACGAGGAGGATGAAGAACCCTCCGACGATGAATGAAAGGATCCGACGGAACCCTGACCCTTGGCGGTAGTTGATCGGCTCTCGGTTGATCACCGGGACGATTCTATGGTGCTGGCGGGCTAGACACCCTGATCAGATGGCCGACGCACGAGCCGTGGCCTCGACGACCCTCTGTTCCGCCTCGTCCGAGCGCCATGTGCGGAACACCTTGCTGGCCGATGCCGCGACTTCTCGCTCCCCGCCTCCCGAATCGCGGGCCCGCTCGATGGCGGAGGTCACCGCTTCCAGGAGGTCGGACGCGAACGCTGCGCCTTCGGCTGAAGGCCCACCCGAACCGAGCCCGATCGCGAGCTCGGCGAATGGTTCATCGAAGCGGTCGGTGAAGTCGGCGCCCGGGGTCCACCCTGCATCGGTTCGCAGATGCTCGAGGGCCTCGTTCTGGAGGTCCACCAGGGCGCGCTTGATCTCCCTCAGCGCGGCGTTTTGGAGCGGGATGAGGGCGCTCTCGTCCGGCCTCGGGTCAGGCGTGCGTGCTGCGACGAGGACATCAGCGGGGTCCGTCGCGTCCGGCGGAGGTCCGGCGGGAGCCGATCCGATCGATGACGGCGCGACAGCGTCCCTCGCACCCGCCGCAGGCGCCGTCGACGGCTCCGGTGCCGTCCGAAGCATGGCGAACAACGAACCTATGTCGTCGGGCACGGCCGCTCGACCGGTCACCCCTTCATCCTCGGTCACGGCAGCCTCGGTCACGGCAGCCTCGGTCACGGCAGCCTCGGCGGCTGCCTCGGCAACCGGCTCCGACTGTGGCGGAGCCTCGGTCCGCTCGACGACCTCCTGATCATGCTCCACCGCATCAGGCACCGGCTCGGGAAGCGGCGTGTGAGCGTCCTCCACGGCGGATGGTGCCGTGGGCGCCTGGGGAGGGTCGAGCGATATCCCTGCACGCAGGGCGGTGACCTCGGCCATGAGCTCATCGGCGTCGACGGGTCTCGGCGGCACGACACGTGTTGCAGCGACGATCCTCACAGATCCGCTGTCGCTCGTGTGGTGGGTGCGCCCGTCCGACGGCTCGGGCTCCGGCACGGGGGCGTCCAGGGCCTGACGCTTCGACTCGATCTCCGACTCCATCTCCGAGATCGACGCCCGTGTTGCCTCGAGCTCGGCGAGGAGTTCGCTGCGACGGTCCTCGAGTGCCCGTGCCCGCTCCTGGGCGAGCTCCGCTTGCTGGCGCGCCGCCGCGAGCACGGCTTCGCTCTCGAAACGTGCGGCATCGACGATCTGGTCAGCCTCGACCCTGGCGGTTCGAATCGACTCCTCCCGATCCCTGCGAGCGTCGCCCGTGAGGTGTATTGCCTCGCGTTCGGCCTCCGCCCGCACGAACAGGGTCTCCTCCTTTGCCGCGGCGATGATCGACTCTGTCTCGGCTCGGGCGGCGCGAAGCATCGCTGACCCCTCGTTCCATGCGTCGGCCCTCATCGACTCGCTCGCCTCGGTGGCCTGGCGGATCATGGCCTCCGACGAGGTCTCTGCCTCGGTACGCCACGTTTCTGCATCGGCCGATGCGCGGGTGCGGATTCCCTCAGCGGCCTCCCGGGCCGCCTCGAGGATCTCGGCGATGTCGCTCCCGATGGTGCCGAGCTCGTAAGCGAGCGCTTCCGCCTCCGAGATACCGAGCCCAGGAGCGTTCGGATATTGGTCGTCCCGATCGGACTCGAGCGCCTCGATACGATCGGCGAGTTCGCCGAGATACGCCTCGACCTGTGACCGTTCGTAGCCACGAAGGGCGACATCGAATCGGCGAGCACGCACCCCGTGCGGGGTCAGTTCATCCGCCATGGGCGGCAGCGTAGGGGCTGGCAGCGTGGTGTCCGCGGATTGTCAGAGGCTCTCGAGGAAGGCCACGGCATCCTCGATCGTCTCGACCCTGACGACCTCGATCCGGTCGCCGGCAGCAGCGATCGCCGCCTCGTAATTCCCCGCAGGCACAAGGACCGCCCGTGCGCCTGCGTCGACTGCCGCGTACACCTTCTGGTGGATCCCTCCGATCGAACCGACCGTACCGTCGCGCTGGATGGTCCCCGTGCCTGCGATGCGGTATCCCTTCGTGATTTCGTCCTCGGTCAGCTGGTCCATGATCTGGAGGGTGAACATCAGCCCCGCCGAAGGACCGCCGATGTTCTGGGAGTCGATTTCCACGTCCACGGGGAACTCGATGATCGGTTCGTTGTTCTCCAGGAGGATCCCGATCAATGGCCGTTCCGGGTCGTCGGGATTCTCCCCGAGCGTGATTTCGACCGGGAGATCATCGAAGGAGCCCGGTGCACCCTCCCTGGGACGCTCCACGAGCATCGTGATCACGTCACCCACGGACAGGCCCGTCAGTTGGGCGATGATGTCGCTGCGGAAGGCGACGGTGGTGCCGTTCATGTCGACGATCACGTCGTTCGGGAACAAGATGCCGTCCGCACCGGATTCGGGGACGGTGTCGATGACAAGCGCTCCCGTTCCGGTGAGCGTCACCTCATAACCGAGCTGCGTGAGGGCCACGAAGATCGCGTCGTTCTTGGACTGCTCCATCAGGGCGAGGCTCTCACGACGAAGTTGCTCCGGTGAGACGCCAATGGGTCGTATGTTCTCCCTGGGCCGTGTGTCGACACTGTCGTCGAACTGGGCGGCCACCCACTCGAACGCATTCGCCTCCTTGAGCGAGACCGTCAGGAAGAACAACTCGCCCACGCTCGAGACGGTGCCCCCGTCGACCGTGACGAAGTCCGAGGTGTCGTACACGGGCCCAGGGCTGAGGGTGTAGTACGGAAGGCTTATGGGCCACGCGATGGCGATCGCGATGCCGACTGCCATCAACAGGCCGGCGACGACCCACGGCCACTTCGGATAGGGCGCGGTCGGACGCACGGACTCGGGGATGTCTGCGTAGGGGTCTGCGGGTTCGCTCAATGCGAGTTCGTTGTCCACCGGGCGAGGTTACCCGGGACGACAGGTAGCCGTGCGCCCTCAGGCGATCCTGCGTCCAGCGACGAGGTCGGCGGTCACGACGATACGGAAGCGATTCGAGCCCTTCGGGTGGCAGGCGAACATCGTGAGCATCGGACCGTCCCCGTCGTAGGTGATCCACATGGCGGTCGGATCGACGATGAACGACTCATCGACGCGATACATCACGTCGAACCCGCTCCCGTCCCTCACGAAGACGAGGTCCCCAGGCGCGAGCCGATCGAGGTCGCGGAAGGGCTGGGAGTGGGTCGTACGGTGTCCCGCGAGGACGACGTTGCCATCTCCCCCCGCGACCGACGTTCCGGCCCAATGCGCCACGCCTCGATCGATCACCGAGGGAGCCACCCCGGACCGAATGACCTCGTCGACGCCGATCGCCGGGATGCGCACATGGCCGACCACTGCCCCGCTCTCCTGGGATCGATGGAAGACCGGCTGGCGCGCGGGATCGGGAAGGAGGCCATCGAATGGCGATGCGGCGTGCACCGACGACGCGGACATGCCGATCACGGCCGCGACGATCGCGATGAAACGGGTTCGAGCGCTCAACAGTCTCATTCTGGTACCCATCGGCACGTCCGCCGATGTGCTGGAATGGGAATCCGCTCCCCAACGAGATCTCGGAGGCACGCCGCATGACCATCACGTACGACGCACCGACCCTCGCTCGGGTGGTGTTCCCGAGGACCCGGGTCGCCACGATCACGTTGATGGTCGGGTTCGCGCTCCTGACCGCAGCCGCGGCACAGATCCGGTTCCCCGTGCCTGGCACTCCGGTACCGATCACGGGGCAGACCCTTGCCGTCCTCCTCGCCGGCGCAGCCCTCGGTTCGTGGGCTGGGGCAGGGAGCCAGGCCATCTACTGGACGCTCGGGGCAATCGGGCTCCCGTTCTACACGGAGGCCTCCGGCGGCTGGGAGGCGGCGACAGGGGCGACCGCCGGATACCTTGTCGGCTTCATCATCGCGGCATGGGTCGTCGGTGCGCTGGCCGAGCGCGGTCAGGACCGCAACGTGTGGTCGGCGATCCCGGCGTTCCTCGCGGGGAATGCCGTCATCTACGTCTTCGGCGTCACGTGGCTTCTCTTCAGCGTCGACGCGTTCACGACCATCGGGGATGCGCTGGCCGCCGGATTCACCCCATTCGTGATCGGTGACATGTTCAAGATCCTCACGGCTGGTTTGCTCCTTCCGTTGGCGTGGCGCCTCACCGACTCCGCGAGGAGATGATCCGCTGATGGACCGCCGACAGCGCATCAAGCATGCAATCGCGAACGACCCGTACGCCGCGAGCCAGGGCTTCTCCCTCGGCGCCGTCACGGACGAGGCGGTCACGGTGTCCATGACCGTCCGCGATGACCAGGTCAACTTCCTCGGGGGCACCCACGGCGGCGTGATCCACTCGCTCGCCGACTGCGCGTTCTCACTCGCTTCGAACGCCTACCCGGAGGACGCCGTAGCAATCGATACGCACCTCGCCATCACGGCGGCGTCGGATGTCGGTGAGGTGCTCACCGCGACGGCTCGTGAACAGACCCGAGGGCGCACACTTGCGACCTATCGGGTCGACGTGACGAGAGGCGACGGGCGCACGGTTGCGCTGTTCACGGGAACGGTGTTCCTGATCCGTGGGTCCGAGACCCAGGTCGATCCGCCTAGGCGTTGAGCTCCTCGCCCAGGTAGGCCTTCACGACCCGCGGGTCCCTCTGGATCTGATCCGGTGTCCCTGTGGCGATGACCTCACCGAAGTCCAGGACGAGCACGCGGTCCGCGATGTCCATGACGAGGCCCATGTCGTGCTCGACGAGGATCATGCCGATCCCGAGCTCCTCGCGGATGTCGAGGATGAACCGGGCCATGTCCTCCGTCTCCTCGAGGTTCATGCCTGCCACCGGTTCATCGAGGAGGAGGAGCTCCGGCTCCATGGCGAGTGCTCTGCCGAGCTCGACCCGCTTCTGGATCCCATACGGCAACATCCCGACGGGGTAGAAGCGCCATGCCTCGATCTCGAGGAGATCGATGATGTCCTCGACGTGAGCACGGTTCGCGACCTCCTCGCGCTTCGCCCTGCCCCACCACAG
>JAWOGV010000155.1:0-3247 GCA_046496605.1 Acidimicrobiia bacterium
CCATCCACCCGGTGCAGCCGGGCGCCGAGGGCATGGGCGAGCGTCGTCGCCTCAAGCGCGAGTACGGCGCCGACATCACCTTCTGGGGCGGCTTCGACCAGCAGCACACGCTGCCCTTCGGCCGCCGCGACCGACCCCGTCGCGATCGGGGTGCGGAGCCGTCTCCACATCACATCGCGGGACGCGACACGCCATGGTGCGACGGCGCCGAGGCCGATGAACAAAAGGAGGAGGAGGGCCAGGGGCACCGCGGCACGGTCGAAGAACGGCCTGCCGACAGCGACCTCGTCGCCCGTGAACGACTCGACGATCAGCGGGTACATGGTGCCGAACAGCACGGCGAACGTGAACACCGTCAGGAGCAGGTTGTTGGCGAGGATGTACCCCTCACGGGACGACAACGAATCGAGCCGCGGTGCCTGCGAGACATCTCTGGCCCTCCAGGCGAAGAGCCCGAGCGACCCGATCACGACGACCGCCAGGAAGCCGAGGAGCACGGGACCGATCGTCGACTGCGTGAAGGCGTGCACCGAGGCGATGATGCCGGACCGTGTGAGGAAGGTACCGAGGATGGTCAGCGAGAAGGTCGCAATCACGAGAATGAAGTTCCATGCCTGGAGCATCCCGCGCCGTCGTTGGACGACAGCCGAGTGCAGGAACGCCGTTGCGGTCAGCCACGGGAGGATGGCCGCGTTCTCGACGGGGTCCCATGCCCAATACCCACCCCAGCCGAGCACCTCGTAGCTCCACCAACCGCCCAGGACGATGCCGAAGGTGAGGAACACCCACGCCGTGAGCATCCAGCGATGCGAGCGATCGAGCCATTCGCGCCCGACGTCGCCGCGGACGAGGGCGGCGATGGCGAACGCGAACGGAACCGTCATGCCGACGTAGCCGACATACAGCATCGGAGGATGGACGGCCATGAGGATGTGGTTCTGGAGGAGGGGGTTGGGTCCACGCCCATCGGTCGGCGCGACCACATCCGAAAGCGGCCACCAGGACGTCTCTGCGCAGAAACCGCCGATCGCTTCCGTGCACACGGCGAACGGGTTCCCGACCGTCGCCATCAGTCCGAACCAGAACACCGACACCGCTCCCATGACGGCGAGTGCGATCACCCCGAGGTGATCCGTGTCGGAGAGCCTTCGCCACACCAGGAACGTGAAGAGGGCGAGCATGAGGCCCCACAGCACGATCGAGCCCTCGAGGGCTGCCCACCCGGCAGCGAGGAGGAACACGATCGGCGTGGTCGTCGCCGTGTTGTTCGCGACGTACGCGATCGAGAACTCGTGGGTGACGATCGCGGTTTCGAGCAGGACGAACGTCGCGAACGCGCTGACGGCGAAGACACCCACGGGAATGGTGAGCGCCGACCTCTGACCGCCCTTGGCATTGATCGCACCGATGACGACGATCGAGACGGCCGCTCCGAGGGCGACGAGGATGGCGAGCGTTCCGAGGGCTGCGATCACGCTATCGAACAGGCGTGCTTGTCCTCGTCGTAGTCCTCATAGTCGGTGCGATACTGCTCGTCGTGCTTGACGAGCATCGTGTCCGACTCGAAGGTGTCGCCTGTCCATTCACCTTCGAGGACCACGCCGATCCCCTCCTGGAACAGTTGGGGAGGGACCCCGGTATGGATGACGGTCACCGAGACGTCACAGTCCTCGACGGAGAACGTGACCGTGGCGTCCCCCGCTACGACGGTGCCCGGCACCACCCTGCCGCCGAGGCGGAGTCTTGCCTCACCCCCGTCGCGGGCGAGGACCTCCGACGGCGTGTTGAAGTAGACGAGTGCCGAGCTCAGATTCACCATGAGCACGACGAGGACGCCGACGAGCAGCACTGCGGGTATCACGAACTTGGCGTATCGCTTCACGACCCGTCACCGAGCCTGCGCCGTACCCGTGTGATGCGCACGGCGATCGAGGTGACGTAGAGAACGAGGACGACATAGGTGAACCCGTACGCGAAGAGGACCCAGTTCCACTGCTCCGCGGTCCTCACGGTGCACCTCCGTCGAGCGATGGCGCCGTGACCGCCTCGGCCGCGATGACGGAGTCGTCCCCCTGCTCGGAGACGAGCGCCTCGTCCTCGAGCACGGCGAGCTCGATGCGTTTGAACACCATCGCGACGTACATGACCGTGAAGGCGACCACGGCGATGAGGAGGGTGACGAGCATCGAGGTGTCCATGTCGATCGGATCGGGTGAGAGCAGGGTCGGCGGCTGGTGGAGGGTGCGCCACCAGATGACCGAGAAGTGCACGAGGGGCACTTGGACGATGGCGAGGACGCCGAGGATCGCCGAGCGCCTCGCGCGGTTCTCGAGGTCGTCGGTCGTGCGGCGAAGGGCCAGATACCCGAGGTATACGAAGAACATGATCGCGGTGAGGGTCAGGCGGGCGTCCCACGTCCACCACACTCCCCACGTCGGTTTCGCCCAGATCATTCCGAGCCCGATCGCGAGGCCGGTGAACATGACGCCGATCTCGGCCGATGCGAGCGCCCTGCGGTCCCACGCGAGGTCTCGCTTGAGGAGGTACATGGCGGAGGCACCCATCGTCACGAAGAAGGCGAGGTACGCGAGCCACGCGGCGGGAACGTGCACGTACATGATCCGCGAGAGCTGCCCCTGGATGGCATCCGGTCCGACGGTCATCGAGGCGACGAACGTCACGAGACCGGCAACCGCCATGACGATCCACGGCCACGTCGTCGGCTGGTGCTGCCGGTCGGTCATCCGGTCTCCTGGAGCGGTCGGGCGGTGAGCACCCCTGCGATCGCCAGCACGAGGACGGTGACGATCATCATCAGCATCCACGCAAGGCTACTGCCGCCGAACTCTAAGGCCTCCAGCGCCTGCGTCGCGTCGATGAGCAGGGGCACGGACAGGGGAGCAACGAGCAGGGGGACCAACGCAGTGGCGTTGGAGCCACTCGATACGATGCCAGCGGCGAGTGTCCCGAGCAGGGCCAGACCGGCGCCCACGACGAGGAAGGTGACGGGCAACACGAAGATTCCCGTCACCGCGACGTCGTACAGGACGAGTGTGACGACGCCGACGACCGCCTGGAACACCAGAAGGAGAACGAAGCTCGCCGCTGCCCGACCCACGTAGACCGCGGCCGGATCGAGGCCTACGAGGGCAATCTGGTCCCGCTGTGCGAGCGTCTCCGCGTTCGTCTGGCGGATCGCGATCAGAACCCCGAAGAGCATCACGACGACCCAGAACATCCCGGGTCC
>JAWOGV010000161.1:0-6328 GCA_046496605.1 Acidimicrobiia bacterium
GCTGGCCTTCCTCGACGAGACCTATGGATGGGACATCCGCGCCGACTCCGGCCTCGGCATCAAGCCGATCTCGGAGACGGGCACGAAACGCCTCGTCCGTGCGGCGATCCAGTACGCCCTCGACCAGGGTCGGCGGTCCGTGACGCTCGTCCACAAGGGGAACATCATGAAGTTCACGGAGGGGGCGTTCCGGGAGTGGGGCTACGAGGTCGTGCGAGACGAGTTCGGCGACGTCGCCGTCGGTTGGGAGGACTGCAACGGGAAGCCGGGTGATCGCCTGCTCGTCAAGGACGTCATCGCCGATGCCTTCCTTCAACAGATCCTCACCCGTCCCGCCGAGTACGACGTCATCGCGACCATGAACCTCAACGGCGACTACATCTCCGACGCACTCGCTGCGCAGGTCGGGGGCATCGGCATCGCACCGGGCGGAAACATCAACTATGAGTCAGGCTTCGCGATCTTCGAGGCGACCCACGGGACGGCTCCGAAGTATGCGGGACTGGACAAGGTGAACCCGGGATCGGTGATCCTCTCTGGGGAGATGATGTTCCGGTACCTCGGCTGGGGCGAGGCAGCGGACCTCATCGTCACCGGCATGGAGGCTGCGATCGGCGACAAGATCGTCACCTATGACTTCGCACGGCTCATGGAGGATGCGACCGAGGTGTCGTGCTCGGCCTTCGGGGAGGCCGTGGTCGACAGGATGGCATAGAACGAGGAGGAAACGATGAGCAAGGTCACCGTTGTTGGTGCAGGCAAGTACGGTTCCACAACCGTCCAGCGGATCGCGGAGTGGGACATCGTCGACGAGGTGGTCATGACGGACATCGTCGAGGGCCTGCCGCAGGGGCTCGCACTCGACATGAACCAGTCCCGACCCCTCGTCGGGTACAGGACACTCGTGACGGGGACGAACGACTACGCCGATACGGCAGGCTCGGACGTCGTGGTCATCACGGCGGGTCTGCCCCGAAAGCCCGGTATGTCCAGGATGGACCTCCTGGGTGTCAATGCGGGGATCGTCACGTCGGTCACCGAGGAGATCGTCCGATACTCACCCGAGGCCGTGATCATCGTCGTCACCAACCCGCTCGATCAGATGACCACACTGGCGGCGAACGTCTCCGGACTGCCCAAGCACAAGGTACTCGGACAGGCGGGAATGCTGGACAGCGCCCGCTTCGCCCACTTCATCTCCGAGGCCTCGGGACACGATGTCCTCGACATCACGGCGGTCACCCTCGGGTCGCACGGTGAGACGATGGTCCCCGTGCCCTCATTGTGCAAGGTGGGGGAGCGGCCTTTGACCGACGTGCTCGATCCCGGTTCGATCGACGGGCTCGTCGATCGAACCCGCAACGGCGGTGGCGAGATCGTCGCATACCTCAAGACCGGATCTGCGTACTACGCGCCTTCCGCTGCGGCGGCGGCGATGGTGAAGGCGATCATCGAGGATGCTGGAACCGAGATGCCCGTGTGCGCGTGGATGGAGGGCCAGTACGGCATCTCGGACGTGTACCTCGGCGTGCTGGCAAGGCTCGGTCGCAACGGTGTCGAGGAGGTCGTCGAGGTTCCCCTCACCGACGACGAGGTCAGGGGGCTCGTCGAAGCGGCGGCTGCCGTGAAGGAGAAGGTCGGAGAGCTCGCGGACCTCTGACGAACCTAGTTCGGGGAGAGAGCGGCCTTTTCTGCGGCGTACGCTTCGGCCGCCTCCTGGATCTCACGAGCGCTGACCTCTGCCGCAGCGCGTTGGCGCCTGGCGCGGGCGTGGGTGGCGACGATGTCACGGCGCCGTGCCCAGAGCCCGACGGCTCCGACGAACAGGATCGTGGCACCCAGTCCTGCAAGCCACCAACCGGGCGCAGCCTGAACGTCCTTGTACTGGGCGGAGAGCCCTGTCGTGCCATCGGTCTGCACTGTCGCCATCTGGGTATCGATCAGGTGCTGCCTCATCGCACCTGCGGACATCACGATGACGGCCCATGCAGCCACCGAGGCGACGATCAGCGCGCGGTTCGCAGCGAGGCCGATCGGCTGGATCGCAATGGACAGACCGCCCGACAGCAGGGCGACGAACAGGACCAGAATCCATGTCTCGAGCTCGAGTTCGCTCCCGACGACTGTGGCGGACAGGACGCCGATCACGAGTGCGAACACGATGACGAAGGTCGGCATGGCTCGTCGGAAGAATCGGATCCTCTGCCCGAGGGTGCTGCGGAGGGCGAGGGAGGTGGCTGTTGCGAGGATCGTTGCCACCACGACGCTCATCACCGTGGTGACCGTGAGTGTGATCTCACGATCGGCGAGGATGAAGGCGAAGGCCGTCGACGCCACGACGAAGTATGCCGAGATGGCAATCGAGATCCGGTTCCTCATGGCACCTTCCCACGACACGGCGAGACCACCGAGGAGGAGCAGGATCCCGAGGGCGGCGTAGACCGCACCGTGGTCGGAGTCGTAGCCGCGAATGGACCATGGGGTGATGACGAAGGAGAAGGACTGATTCACCCTGGCGACTTCCCACACCACGGAAGCGATGATGATCGCCGGTCCGAGCGCGATCGCGATCTTCGTCCAGTTCTTCTTCACGGGATGGCCTCCGGTTCGGGCGGTACTCTATCGGATCGCGAGAGGTGCAGCACGTCAGAAGTGCCTATTGTTGCTACACATTCGGGTGCTGGGTAGAGTTACACTCGTGTTATTCGTTCCACGACCGTCGTGGACAACCCAGGAGGTTTCCCATGAACAAGGGCGAACTCATCGAAGCCGTCGCTCGCAACACAGGCGAGTCGAAGGCATTGGCTGAGAAGATCGTCAACGAGACGCTCGACGTCATCGTGACGGGTGTCGTTTCATCCGGCAAGGTGTCGATCACGGGCTTCGGTACGTTCGAGGCACGCAATCGTGCGGCTCGTACCGCTCGCAACCCACAGACGGGCGCCGAGATCCACGTCAAGGCGACTCGGGTTCCGGCATTCAAGGCGGGCAAGGGGTTCAAGGACTCCGTGAAGCCCGGCTGATCACCGTACAACGACCTACACAGGGAAGGCGCCCCGAATGGGGCGCCTTCCTTTTTTCGCAAGGCCCGTGTCAGGCCTGGTAATCCACGTCGAGGCCCGAGAGTACCCGTGCGTAGTCGTTGATCACGTTCTGGTGCATCATGATCTTCGCCATGTTCCCGCCGACCTTGATCTTGCCCGTCACGAAGGCCATCTGGACATTCAGCTCGCCCTTCGAGATCGCCTTGGACGTCTCGTAGTCGCTTCCGACGGTGACGTCGGGATCGGCGAGCGGCTCCTTCGCCGTCGTTGCGGCACCATCGGCGATCTTGAGTTGGTAGGACAGATCGCCCTCGGGGGTACCGGACACGTCGAACTGGACCGCAAGCGTGACGTTCGCTATGGAGTTCTGGAACCCGCCATCGCTGTTGAGCGCCTCTTGGGCAGCCGTGAAATGGTCGTCGCTGAGGAACATGACCACGATGGATCCTTTCGCCGATGTCTGTCGCGAGGCAAGTGTACCGGACGGCCGTGCGCGAGCCCGACCGACGGGATGTGCGCCGAGCGACCGAGACTCAGGAGAACTTGGTCCTGGGCCTCGCCTCGGGCTCACCGTCGATGAAGATGTCGACCTTCTCGTTGTAGAACGAGACCAAACCGGCAATGTCCGCGGACTCCATGAAGGGCGCGTCGTACCCCCAGGCCACATCGTCATGGGTGTTGCCGTTGACCGTCACCGACCAGTACCTCGCAGTTCCCTTGTAGGGACAGTGGGTCGCCGTCTCCGTCGGCGTCAGCAGCGTGAAGTCGACATCGGTCTTCGGAAGGTAGTACCGGGAGGGAAGGCCGGTCTCGAACAGGAACCGTGCATGATCCGACTCAGCGACGGTGACCCCGTCGATCTCGACGCGAACGCTCCGGGAACTCTGGAGAACGTCCACGCGGGTGTACGGGTCGCGGGCATGGACGTAGACCTCCTCATCCTCCTCGAACCACTGGTCCATCGAGGCCCAATCGAACGACACGTAGCCTGCGACATCCTCGATCGTCGCGTCATCCCATACCCGCGCTGCGTGGGTGGCCTTGCGGCTGTCGACGACGACGTCGTGGAGGCGTGCCGTACCGCGGCTCGGTGAACGCTTGGTCTCCCCCGAGTCGGTGAGGAGATCCATGCGGACGTCCGAGGGTGGGAAGTAGTAGGTGGGGTAGTAGGGGATCTCCCACACCATGATGACGTCGCTACTGTCGGCGACGGTGATCCCGTCGATGCGTGCCCTCACCCTCTTCCTCGTTGGCTCGACTCGTATGCGCCCGCGCGGTTGGCTGGTCATCGTTGCTCCTGGTATCGGAATCGGGGGACGATACGTCAACGGATCACGGGCGCGATCCTTCCCGATTCGTGCCCCGATTCGCGCTGGAGGGCGGTGCCGTCACTGACCCGATCGGGCCGGCGTCCTGAACTGCGCCTTCACGTAGTCGCGGTTCATCATGGCGATGAAATCGATCGAGATGTTCTTCGGACAGGCCTTTTCGCACTCACCGTGGTTCGTGCACGATCCGAAGTACTCCTCCATGGTCTCGACCATGGCGACGGCCCGTGAGTACCGCTCCGGCTGCCCCTGGGGCAGCAGGTTGAGGTGCTGCATCTTCGCTGCCGTGAACAGGCTCGCGGCGCTGTTCGGACATGCTGCCACGCATGCGGCGCATCCGATGCAGGCGGCGGCGTCCATCGCTGCGTCGGCTGCTTCCTTCGGCACGCGCGTGATGTTGGCGTCGGGAGCAGCACCCGTGTTGATCGAGATGTATCCGCCCGCCTCGATGATCCGGTCGAAGGCGGATCGATCGACGATGAGGTCCTTGATGACCGGCATGGCAGTCGCGCGCCACGGTTCGATGGTGATCGAGTCCCCGTTCGAGAACTTGCGCATGTGGAGTTGACATGTCGCGGTTCCGCTCTGCGGGCCGTGGGGCTCTCCGTTGATCATCACGCCGCACGTTCCGCAGATTCCCTCGCGGCAGTCGTGATCGAACGCGATCGGCTCCTCACCCACCTTGTTCAGGTGCTCGTTGACCTCGTCGAGCATCTCGAGGAACGATGCGTCCTCGGACACGTTCCTGGCCTCGTACGTCTTGAACTCACCCTGCGCGTGGGGACTCGCCTGGCGCCAGACCTTGAGAGTCAGGTTCATCTACTTGTAGCTCCTCTGTGTGGGTTCGACGTACTCGAATGTGAGAGGCTCCTTGTGGAGTGACTGCGGCGTGGTGTCGTCGACCCACGCCCATGCCGAGACGAACGAGAAGTTCTCGTCGTCGCGCTGCGCCTCCCCATCGGCCGTCTGGTGTTCCACACGGAAGTGGCCACCGCAGGACTCCTCACGGTCGAGGGCGTCGCGGCACATCAGCTCACCGAGCTCGAGGAAGTCCGCGACCCTGCCTGCCTTCTCGAGGGACTGGTTGAGGCTGTCGGATGTTCCGAGCACCTTGAGATCCCTCCAGAATTCCTTCCTCAGCTCCTGGATCTCGGCAATCGCCTTCTCGAGCCCCTCGCGGCTGCGCGCCAGCCCGCAGTGGTCGATCATGATATTCCCGAGCCTCCTGTGGAAGTAGTCCACGGACCTGGTCCCCCCGATCCCGAGGAACCGTGCGGTTCGCTCCTCCACCTCCGCCTCGGCCTCGCGGAATGCCTCGTCCTGGGTCGACACGGGCTCGGTGTTGAGAAAGTCGGACAGGTACTGACCGATCGTGTACGGCATGACGAAGTAGCCGTCCGCGAGGCCCTGCATGAGTGCGGATGCACCGAGGCGATTCGCCCCGTGATCCGAGAAGTTCGCCTCCCCGATCGCGTAGAGGCCCGGCACCGTTGTCATGAGGTCGTAGTCGACCCACAATCCGCCCATCGTGTAATGCGGTGCCGGATAGATGCGCATCGGGACGGTGTAGGGGTCCTCGTCGGTGATTCGCTCGTACATCTCGAAGAGGTTGCCGTAGCGTTCCTCGATGGTGGCCCTGCCGAGGCGCTCGATCGCATTCCGGAAGTCCAGATAGACGCCGTTCCCGAGGGGGCCGATGCCGCGGTTCTGTTCGATCAGGCGCATGGCCGCTCGTGAGGCGACGTCTCGCGGCACGAGGTTCCCGAACGCCGGGTACTGGCGCTCGAGGTAATAGTCGCGCTCGTCTTCTGGGATGTCGTTCGGTGCCCTCGCGTCGTCGGGATCGAGAGGAACCCATATGCGGCCGTCGTTGCGGAGGGACTCCGACATCAGCGTGAGCTTCGACTGGTGTTCGTCCGAAGCTGGGATGCACGTCGGGTGGATCTGGGTGAAACA
>JAWOGV010000206.1:0-8999 GCA_046496605.1 Acidimicrobiia bacterium
TCGACGGCGTGGGCGATGTCGTGGCCATCCTTGACGGTCAACGTGGACGCGACCGATATCGATGCCGTGATCCTCAGCTGGTGGCCGTGCCACCTGACACGGAGATCGTCGACCGAGTCGACCCCCTCAACGGCAGCGATGGTGGACATCGCCGTGTCGACGAGCTCAGGCTCGATCCCGTCGATGAGCCTGCGGAAGATGCGTCGCGCAGACCGGGCGAGCAGCCATAGCATCGGAACAGCAACGACGAGGCCCGCAACCGGGTCGATCCACGCTCGACCGAGCGCAGCACCCAACCCGGCTGCCACGACCGCGAGTGATGTGAGCGCGTCCGTCCGGGCGTGGCGTCCGTCGGTGACCAGGGCCTCGGATCCGATCGACTCACCGACCCGAATCCGATAGCGCGCAACCAGCTCATTCCCGAGCGCACCGATGACACCGGCTGCTATCACCCAGGGGATGTGATCGATGAGCCGTGGTTCGATCAGCCTCCGGGCCGACTCCCAGATGACCAGCCCCGCCGAGGCCGCGATCGCAAACACGATGACCAGCCCAGCCCAGTCCTCGGCTCGATTGAGTCCGTAGGTGTAGCGACGGCTGGCGGGCCTTCGACCAACTGCAAAAGCGATCCAGAGTGGAATCGCGGTGAGCGCATCGGTGAGGTTGTGGAGCGTGTCTGACAAGAGGGCCACCGAGCCGCTGAATACGACAATGACTGCTTGGAGCAGGGCTGTGACGCCGAGACCCGCGAGGGACACCTTGGTCGCCCGTATTCCGACCGCACCTGTGTCGAGAATCGCAGAGGCTGGAGGGTGTTCGTGCTCGTGCGCCATTGCATGTCCGAGTCGATGACGCAAGCGCTTCATCCAGCGTTCCTCTGCCTCGTGGTGGCCGTGGTTGCTCATGGCCGGCAGGCTATCGGCGCCCCTGGCACCCAAGCGAGTCGCCAACGCGTCGCAACAGGGAACCTGATCGCTTGGTCCGTGCGTCGAACCGGTGGACGGTCAGCCCCAGCGGATGACCGACAGGCAGCAGCCCCGAATCAGGTCTCGTGACCGGGAGGAACCGATGCGCAAACACATCATCGTTGCAGTTCTGGCGGCAGGCACGTTGCTCATGGCAGCATGCACACCTTCGGTCACCGTGGAGAACTCGGGATCGCCGGGAGATGGGCTCACCCACGGGATCTCGGTTTCCGGTGTGGGAAGGGTGACGGGCACACCTGACACCCTGACGATGTCGTTCGGCGTCCAGGTCGTGGACGACTCCGTGTCGGTCGCGGTGGATCGGGCAGCTGACCGAGCAGATGCTGTGATCGACGCCCTCATCGCCTCCGGCGTCGCCGAGGCCGACATCCAGACGGCGAACTACTCGGTCTACCCCCGCTACGAGTGGCGCAATGACCAGCAGATCCTGACGGGGTACGAGGTGTCGAACACGGTCACCGCCAAGATCCGTGAGATCGGCACTGCCGGCGGGACGATCGATGCCGTCACCGCGGCTGGCGGTGATGATGTGACCGTGTCGGGCGTCAGCTTCTCCATCGAGGACAACGAGGCCCTGCTCGAGGCCGCTCGTGAGGCCGCCTGGACCGATGCAAGGGCAAAAGCCGAACAGCTGGCATCGCTCAGTGGTGTGACACTCGGAGCGCCGAGTGCGATATCCGAGTCCTTCTCGTCGGCGCAACCGCCGATCTGGTACGACGTGAGGGCCGAGGCCTCAGACGGCGGTGCCGTCACACCGATCACGCCGGGAGAGCAGGAAGTCGCCGTGACCCTCCAGGTCCAGTTCTCGATCGACGACTGATCGGCCGGATCGGATGACGGCAGAGCTGGCGTCAGCGTGGTTCGAGCCGTGACGCCTCGATGCACCCGACGAGATCGCTCGTACTCGTGACCGAAGGGTCGTACCGGACGACGAAGGCGGTGAGTCGACGGTCGACCCCAACGCTGATGACACCGTCGACACTCTCGATCGACGCGACGGCGTCGCTCATGCATGCGCTGCAGTCACAGCCTGCGCAGGTGAATGAGCGGACAGGGATGTGTGAAACGGTTGGGGTCATTGCACACGGTTCGTCGGGCTCCGGATGGTACATCGTGCGGTGTGCCGGTTCGACGCCTCGCACCGAATCGTTCGATTCGGTAGGGTGCTGGCAATATCGCATCTGGGACGCGGGGGTATGTCGGTGGTGAGGATCCAAGGCAGAGCACGAACCGGGGCCGCACTCCTGGTCGGCGCGCTGTTCATGGGAGCATGTGGCGGGGATGGGGCGGAGTCGACGACGACCACCACCACCGAGCCCGCAACGACGTCGACCTCCTCGACGACGACATCGACCCTCCCAACCACGACCACCACATCGACGACGACTCCGGCGATCCCTGCAACGGCGACGACCTATGTCGTACAGACCGACCTGACGGCCCTCGGGTACTTCAGCGGTGTCATCGACGGCATCGCCGGGGACGAGACCAGGGCAGCCATCGCAAGCTTCCAATCCGACGCAGGCATCGAGGCAGACGGGGAGTTCGGGCCGGTCACCGACGCAGCGCTGTTTCCCAGGCTCCAGGAGGACGCGCCCTACGTCGAGTCCGTCCAGGAGACACTCGCTGCCCTCGAGCTCTATACCGGACCGATTGATGGCGACTTCGGCGCAGGCACGCAGGCTGCCGTCGAGAGGTTCCAGGAAACATGCGAGCTGGAGCCGACAGGGGAGCTCGAGATCGCGACGAGGCTGTGCCTCTTCGAGGTGTGACCCGGGCGCCTCATCATCCGGACACCTGACGCTGTCCCGTCGCCTCAGGGGTAGGGTCCGAACCCACCGAGGAGGTTCGCACATGCTCACCGACGAGCTCATCAACAAGGTCACGTGGAAGATCCCGAACGCGCTCGTGCTCGTCGGGTCGCGGTCAGGCGACGATTGGAACGCGATGACGACGTCCTGGGTGACGCAGGTGGCGCAGGATCCTGTGCTGATCGGCATCGGGGTCGACACCGTCGCCGTCACCCATCGACTCATCGAGTCCGGAGGATCGTTCACGGTCAACCTGTGGAACGCGGAGGACACCCGACCCTTCGTCAAGTTCTCCAAGCCCGCCACCAAGGACGGCATGACCCTCAACGGCTACCCCATCACCGAGGGGGTGACCGGAGCACCCGTGTTCGAAGGCGCCGTTGCGTGGATGGAGTGCGAGGTCCGCCAAGCGGTCGACTGCGGGAGCCACACGTTCTTCATCGGCGAGCTCGTCGCCGCCGGCGTGAACGACGACGAGGCGACGCCTGCATCGATGTCCGACACGAGGATGAAATACGGGGGTACCCGTCGCGGCCATTGACCACCAGGTGTGCGACAGCAACGCTTCTATGGCGCTGCGTCGTTCGTCCGAGTGAGTTCGCCGAGATCCCTGAGGACCGGAAAGGGATAGATGCCCGTGCTGTGCCCGTCGGGGGCGAAGACCATGTTGATCGCATAGGCACCGACGAGGCCGATCGTCGTGATCCGACAGGTCTCGGGATCGGCAGGCGCCCTCGAAACGTTCTTGCACCCCGCACAACCACATGCGTCGCGGAGCTCGACGGCCGAGAGGGTGTCGAGTCGTCCGTCGGACCACGTGATGCGAACCGACTGACCCTCGACGAGCTCGATTCTGTCCGGTTCGATCATGGCGATGAGTGTACGAGGTGGGCGTCGCAGGCAGACGGTCCTCAGATTGGTACCCTCCGATCATTGCGATCAGGAGAGGGGCGGAGTGACTGATCGGCCGATCTACATCGATGGCTTCACGCATCAGCTGAGCGATCTCGACCCGACGGAGACAGGTGAATGGCTCGCCGCGCTGAGCGATGTCATCGACACCGACGGCGAGACGCGGGCCCGCTACCTGATGGCGAGACTCCTCGAGCACGCGCGCGAGCGCAGCGTGGGCGTCCCCGGTTCGGTGTCGACCCCGTACATCAACACGATCCCGCCGGAGGTCGAGGCACCGTATCCGGGCGATGAGTACCTCGAGAAGCGGATTCGCCGCTACATCCGCTGGAACGCCGCGGCCATGGTCATCAAGGCGAACAAGAAGGCCGACGGCATCGGGGGCCACCTCTCGACCTTTGCGTCATCGGCGACGCTGTACGAGATCGGCTTCAACCACTTCTTCCGCGGAAAGTCCGACGGCACACCGGGCGACCACGTGTACTTCCAGGGCCATGCCACGCCGGGTGTCTACGCCAGGGCGTTCCTCGAGGGCCGTCTCAGCGAGGCCGAACTGGACCGCTTCCGCACGGAGATCGGTGAGCCCGGCCTCTCGAGCTATCCCCACCCGCGCCTCATGCCGGAGTTCTGGGAGTTCCCGACCGTATCGATGGGCCTCGGGCCGATCAACTCCATCTACCACGCGCAGTTCCTCAAGTACCTCCACAACCGCGGCATCGAGGACACGAGCGCGAGCAGGGTGTGGTCCTTCATCGGTGATGGTGAGACCGACGAACCCGAGACGCTCGGATCGATCTCCCTGGCGGGCCGTGAGAAGCTCGACAACCTGACATGGGTCGTCAACTGCAACCTCCAGCGCCTCGACGGGCCGGTGCGGGGCAACGGGAAGATCATCCAGGAGCTCGAGGCCATGTTCCGGGGTGCGGGCTGGAATGTGATCAAGGTCATCTGGGGCAGCGACTGGGATCCGATCCTCGCACGCGATGTGGACGGCACCCTCGTCAACAAGATGAACGCGGTCGTGGACGGCGAGTACCAGCGATACCGCGCCGAGTCGGGCGCCTACATCAGGGAGCACTTCTTCGGACCCGATCCGCGGCTCCGAGCGCTCGTCGCCGACATGACCGATGACGACATCTGGGAACTGCGCCGCGGGGGGCTCGACCATCGGAAGATCTACACGGCATACAAGTCCGCGACCGAGCTTCGTGGCGCCCCGACCGTGATCCTTGCAAAGACGATCAAGGGGTGGACCCTCGGACCCGACGTCGCGGGCAAGAACGCGACGCATTCGATCAAGAAGCTGACTCCTGCACAGTTGCGGTCCCTGCGCGACCGGCTGAATCTCGAGAACGAGATAACCGACGATGTGCTCGAGAGCGGTGAGCCACCGTACCTCGCTTTCGACGAGGACTCACCCGAGTTCCGATACATGATGGCCCGGCGGAACGACCTCAATGGCCTCATCCCTTCGAGGACGCTCGCCGTGCGCAAACCGCTCACTCTGCCCGCCCACACGCCGTTCGCCGAGTTCGACGCCGGATCCGGGACGAACGAGGTTTCCACGACGGGCGCATTCACTCGGCTGCTCCGGAGCCTCATGAGGGATCCCGATGTCGGGGAGCGCGTCGTCCCGATCATCCCCGATGAGGGCCGGACCTTCGGAATGGACGCCCTCTTCAAAGAAGCGGGGATCTATGCCTCGCAGGGCCAGTTGTACGAGCCCGTCGACCACAACCTGATCCTCTCGTACCGCGAGTCCACCGACGGCCAGATCCTCGAACAGGGCATCACCGAGGCGGGTTCGACGGCGAGCTGGATCGCGGCAGCGACCTCGTACGCAACAAGGGGCGTTCCCATGGTCCCCTTCTACGCCTTCTACTCGATGTTCGGTTTCCAGAGGGTCGGCGACGCGTTGTGGGGAGCCTCCGATTCCAGGGCCCGAGGCTTCCTGCTCGGCGCAACAGCAGGCCGCACGACGCTCCACGGCGAGGGCCTCCAGCACCAGGACGGTCACAGCCATGTGCTGGCATCGGTCGTTCCTGCGTGCGAGGCATACGACCCGGCGTTCGCGTACGAGATGAGCACGATCATCGAACACGGGCTCCACCGCATGTATGGCAGGAACGAGGACGTGTACTACTACCTCACCCTCTACAACGAGCCCTATGTTCAGCCCCCGAAGCCGGATGGCATCGATGAGGGCATCGTCGAAGGCATGTACCGCTTCGCCGATGCACCCGATTCCGACATCCGGGCAACGATCCTCTTCTCGGGTCCTGCGCACGCCGCGGCTCGTACCGCGCAGGAGGAGCTGGCAGAGCACTTCGGCGTCGGCGCCGAGCTGTGGAGCGTGACGTCGTACAAGCGCCTGAGGGAGGAGGCACTCGAAGCCGACCGGTGGAACCGGCTCCATCCGGCCGACGAGCGGCGCACCCCCATCGTGACGCAGCGGCTCGCGTCGAGTGCGGGTCCGATCGTTTCGGTCACCGATTACATGCGCACCGTGCCGGACCAGGTCGCTCAGTATGCACCACGAACCTTCCGGTCTCTCGGAACGGACGGGTACGGCCGAAGCGACACCCGCCAGGCCCTCCGAGGCTTCTTCGAGGTGGACACCGGGAACGTCGTCGTCGCGGTCCTCGCTGCGCTCGCCGAGGACGGTGCCGTCGACTCGTCCACGGTCCAGGCTGCCATCGACCGATACGGCATCGACACGGAGACGCTGCCACCCTGGAAGAGGTGAGGCTCAGCGCGACGCGAGTGCGCGCGCGACATCATCGTCCGACGTCTGGGTGAAGTCGTCGTACCACAGCCCGACCGCGTGGAACGGCTCTGGCATACCCACCACGACGACGTGGTCGACGAGGCGTGCGATCCGTTCCACCGTGTCGCGTGGCGCAACGGGCACGGCGACGGTCAACGTTGCAGGAGCCATGCCGGTGAGCACGTCAATTGCCACGAGCATCGAGGCACCGGTGGCGATCCCGTCGTCGACGAGGATCACTCCCCTCCCCCGCACGTCCATCGGCGGGCGCCCGTGCCGGTACCGCTTCTCGCGTCGCTCGAGCTCGGAGCGTTCGGTTGCCTCGATCCGGTCGAGGACCTCAGGGGACAGCCGGAGATACTCCACCGCTGCTTGGTCGATAAATCTTCCGCCTCCCGACGCGATGGCACCGATCGCATACTCGGGGTTTGCGGGGGCGCCGAGCTTGCGCACGACGAATACGTCGAGGTTGCAGCCGAGCCGGTCCGCAACGGCGGACGCGACGGGGACACCTCCTCGGGGAAGGCCGAGGACGAAGTCATCAGGGCCGTACCGACCGGTCTCGGCGAGCCGGTCACCGAGGATGCGTCCTGCGGTCGTTCGGTCGTGGAAGGGTCGCATGTCCACTCCCGAACCTAGTCCGTCAGCCGTACCGATCGGCTTGGAGTGGCGCGGGGAACCGCACCTTGTGTCGGGTCTCGCCGTACATTGCGCCGACCCGTTCGGCCTCGGCCTCGATCTCGGGTCGGAGATGTTCGGCGGTCGGGTCGAGGATCTCCATTGCGATCTCGCCCGAGGCACGCTGCACCCAGCCCCCGACCACACGGCCGTCGATCCAGATCGTCGGTCCGGCGTTGCCGTTCCGGTCGAACAGCCGTTCTGTCATGGCGGGACCGAGGTACCACTCCCGTTCCTTCCAACCCATCACCGTTGAGTCCAGGCCGGGAAGGAAGGACACGACCGGTCCGTCGATGGGTGTTTCGTTGGCATCCTCGTCCTCTGAATCCACCCAGGCCTCCCCTCCATCGACCTCGACCCGCACCGCACCGACTCGGTCGATGGCTGACCTCACGGTCGTCTTCGGCCAGCCCGTCCACCACGCGACGTCGGTCGTCGTCACCGGCCCGAAGGAGGCGAGATACCGGCGGACGAGCCGCTCCTCAGCGGTTTCCGGGTCCATCGGGAGGAGCGCATCGGGATACCACGACTGCATCAGCGACCACCGGTACTGGCTCGAGATCCACGTGCCGATGGGTCGCGTCCTGACAATGGACCCCTCGAAGCCCATCAGGAGCAGTGAGCGCGAGTGGGTAGAGAGCTGGCCGCCCTCGATACGGAGCGGACGGCTGATCTCAGGCAGGGCGGCGCCGAGCTCTCGGGTGGTCGTAATCCCCCGACGTGCGATCTCGTCGAGGATCAGTGGTCGTGCCCTCGCGAGCCAGGCCATCCCGTCAGATGTGATCCCGTCCACCTCGAGGAATCGGGCAAGCAGCTTTTCCTGGTTCGCCGCAACAGCCACGGTGCTCGACCAATGGGCTTCGGCTACGGCCGGTACGGGGAACACCCAGATCGTCCGGCGCATCGCATGGTGCCTGACGAGGGTTCGCTCCTCGTACAGCGCCGATTCCACGGCATCGACCGAGGGATGCTCCATTCTCACCATCGCTGACAGGTACACCGTCGCGGGATCGGAGGAGTGGAGGCACGTGAGGGAGTCGACGATCGCGGCCACGTCGTCGGTCCGGGCTTGCGTGGACAGCCGATGGCGCTGGACGAGGCGCGCCCTGCGCTCGTCGACGGAGAACCAACGACCTACGTTCGATCCGGCAGCACCAGCGATGACGGACCTCAGGAGGTGGTGCCCCTATCGGGGCGCCAGAACGCAGCGAGCAATGCCAGGCCGCCTGCCAACCCGAACAACGCGGCCCCGAGCCCGATCCACCCGTCGAGGAGTGCTGCGATCGTCGAGTCCCCGATCGTGACCTGGGCATCGATCGAGAAGTCACCGGGCCCGGCGAGGGCGAGGGCGACCGCAGCCACGGACAGCATCATCACGTACTCGTATCCCTCGACGTCGATGCCGTCCTTCATGAACGCGGTGATGAAGAAGCCCGCTTCGCGGTGGACCGTCCAGAACGCGACGAACATGATGCCGATCACCCCGGCGGCAGCGAGGCCCGTCGTCAGCCCGACGATGAGGAGCACACCCGCACCGATCTCGGTCGCCGTTGATGCGAGCCATTGGAAGCCGGGAGCCTTGAAGCCGAGGGAGGCGAACCATCGGGTCGTCTTCTCGCGTCCGAGGAGGTGTTTGATGACATGCGCGAGGAATACGACTCCGAGGCCGACCCTGAGGACGAGAAGACCAGCCGATACGGGATCCGTCATTGTTGCCACCCTTTCGACGAACAGACGCACACTCGCGGGTCAACCCACCGACCGTCATGGTTTTGCACGATCGCGGTCACCCGGAGCCGCCTGCGAGACTACTCACCCAACGGCTTGCCCGCGGGAGCGCTCCTC
>JAWOGV010000283.1:0-9278 GCA_046496605.1 Acidimicrobiia bacterium
CGGGAACTAGGGACCGCGCCGGTTGTTGCTTAGTGCAGGAAGTCGTGCCGGCCACCCGTTTCGACGCTGCCTGGAGTGAGGATGGCAGGCAGAGGTCGAAGTATCTCGGAAGATACGACGACCTCCCCGAGGACGACGATCAGGACACATAGAGCGCGCAAATCAATACTCTAAGCGGTCGCCTGGGCGGCGCCCGCCCGAGGAGGGACCATGAGGAAGGCACCTGACGCAGGGCTCACCTGTACGTCGTGTGGTCAGACATCGGTGATTCGGATCGACATGACGCTCCCTGACGGCACGGAGGTCTACTTCAACTCGTGCCATGTCTGTGAGGCGAAGTGGTGGGACCGCGAGGGAGAGGCGATCCCCGTCGATGCGATCATCGACCTCGTCGGCGACTAGCCACACAACGAGGCCGACAGTTCAGGTCGGGGGCTAGCCTCCCGGCCCGTGACGATCGCAGCCCCTCCAGACGCACCGGTGGAGCCCGGGGCCCCGCCGTTGCCCCGACCACCCTCCCGAGGGTCCGAACCCGTGTCGAAATGGGTGGTTGCGGGTCTCGTGGCGATTCCGACCCTCCTCATCGCCCTGACGATGTCTGGCGTGCTCGGACCGATCCTCAGGGACGGCCAGTCGCTGTGGCGTCTCCCGTATCTCCTCATCGCGAACACGCCGACGGGTGGCGACATGGGGGCACACGTCCTCCTTCCCAAGGTCCTCCTCGAGAACGTCCTGCCGTCGGGGCGGATCATGGGATGGAGCATGGATTGGTACGCGGGCTTCCCCGTGCTGTACTTCTACTTCCCGCTTCCGGCGCTCGCAACGGTGGGCCTCGACATGGTGCTGCCGTACGGTGTCGCGTTCAAGCTCGTGACGATCGCCGGACTCGTCGCACTGCCGACCTGCTCATACCTCTTCGTGCGGTTCCTCGGATTCACGAGGATCGTCGCCGTCGTCGCCGGCGTTGCGGGATCGCTCTTCGTCTTCATGGAGAGCTACTCGATCTTCGGTGCGAACATCAAGTCGACCCTCGCAGGTGAGTTCGCGTTCTCGTGGTCGTTCGCCCTGTCCCTGGTGTACATCGGCCTGTCGGTTCGCAACTATCGCCGTGGGACCCTTTTCGATCCGTGGGCGGGCATCGTCCTCGCCTTCACCGCCCTCGCCCACATCATCACGACGATCGTCGCGGTCGTGACGGTGCTACCCCTCGTCCTGGCTCCGCTCGTCTCGCTCGTCGGCGTCCGGGATCGGGAGCGATTCGTCCGCTCCCGCAATGGCGCCATCGGCGTCGGCGTTTCGTGGATCGTCGGATTCGCCCTGTCCGCGTTCTGGTCGCTCGCACTCGGCGTTCGCGTCCTCGAGGGGATGACGACGGACATGGGATGGTCGCCTGTGCGCACCGTGGTCGGCAACTACCAGAATCCCGGGTCACCGATCCCCGGTGAGCTCGTACCGGTGCTCGCGGTGGCGGTTGTCGGGATCCTGTGGACGCTGTTGCGGAGGGACCGGATCCTGATCGCGCTCTGGCTGACGCTCTTTCCACTCGCCGGTTATTTCCTCATCGCCCACTTCGAGTTCACGATCCTCTACAACGCACGCCTGCTGCCGTACTGGTTCTATGGCGTCCACGTCTTCGCAGGGTTGGCGATCGGCCTCGGGGTGGTCGCGATCGGAAGGCGCTTCGCTGATCGACGGCGTGCAACGCTCATCGCAACCTCGACAGCCGTCGTCCTCCTCGTCGGATCTGCCGCCCTGTCCATGCACGACCTCCCGGGCTGGGTGAAGTGGAACTTCGAGGGGTATGAGGGCAAACAGACGTGGGGTGAGTACGAGAACCTCCTCAAGACGGTCGACGCGCTGCCGGACGGCCGCGTGATGTGGGAGGTCAACTCCGAACAGAACGCATTCGGAACGCCGATGGCCCTGATGCTGCTGCCGTTCTGGACCGACGGCCACCCGTCGATGGAAGGGGTCTTCTTCGAGAGCTCCCTCACGACGCCGTTCCACTTCCTCAACGCATCCGAGGTGAGCCATCGTCCATCGAACCCCGTCCGGGGCCTGTCGTACCGGTCGATGGACTTCGCCAGGGCGGCGAAGCACCTACCGGTGTACGACATCGAGTACTACATCTCCTTCACGCCGGAGGCTCGCGACGCCGCCACCGCCTACGGCCTCGAGGTCCTCGCCGAACCCTCGCCATGGACGGTGTTCGCCGTGCCGGAAGCCGATCGCATCGAGGTCGCGTCGTTCGAGCCCGTGGTGTGGGCGGGCGATGAGGACTTCGTCGACGCTGCGCTCGAGTGGTACGACGACATCGAGAACCTCGACAAGTGGCTCGTCGAGGATGGGCCCGACGAGTGGCGCCGTGTGACGGAGGTCGGTCAGCGCCTCGATGAGCCACTCCCGTACCCGACGACGGGAACGGCGGTCGTGACGAGGTTCGACGACCACTCCGTCTCGTTCACGACCGATGCGGTCGGCGTACCGCACCTCGTGAAGGTCTCCTACTTCCCCAATTGGCAGGTCGAAGGTGCCGAAGGTGTCTACCGCGTCGCTCCATCGCTGATGCTCGTGATCCCCACGGACTCGCAGGTTTCGCTTCAGTTCGGGATCACGTGGGTCGAAGTCGTTGGTGCAGCCCTCACGGTGACGGCTGTGCTCGGATTGGTCGCGTACGCGATCGTCCGGGTACGGAGACGACGAAGAGCCACGGCGTGAAGCGCTACCTCCAAACGTTCGCCAATCGAGCGACTGCGGTCCAAGCGGTAAAGGTGGCGTTCGTAGGCGTCGCGAACACCGTGGTCTCGATCACCCTCTTCAACGTCTTCCTCGCGTTCGGGCTCTCGTGGTTCGCCTCGGTGTCGACGGCATTCGTCCTCACGACCTTCATGTCGTACGTTGTCAATCGCCGCTGGACCTTCGACCTCACCGACGGTCGGGTCTCGACGTCCGAGACTGCCTCGTTCTTCGCCGTGAACGGGTTCGCCTACGTTGCCACGATCGGGATCATGTGGCTCGCCGAGGGGCTCTTCGGCCCGCTCGACAGGCTCGGATACAATGCGGCCCTGCTGGGCGCGGCTGGCCTGCTCATCCTGCCGAAACTCGCCGGGTACCGCGACGTCGTGTTCTCCCGCGCCCTCGGCGAGCGCGCTGCGGGATCGGCTCCCGCCCCCGCTCCCGTCGACGGTTGACGCGGATCAGTCGTCGGAGCGGGTGCGAGCCTGCGCCCGACGCCACCTGCTCACGCGGTACAGGTCGCGCACCGCTGCCGCACCGGTCGACACCTTGACGGTCGACGCGAAGTCGTAGTTCAGGATCACGGGTGCCTCGACGATCGTCGCGCCGCGGTCGTTCAGACGGCACAGCAGCTCGAGGTCGAACGCGAACCCCTCCGAGTCGCACTCGCGTGCGACGTCGGCCATCCCGGTCCGGCGGAAGGCTTTGAGGCCGGTCTGGGTGTCCCCGAGGTCGAGGCCGACGAGGACCCTGGTGAGGAGCCTGAAGGCGCGCGACAGCACACGTCTCGACCATGGATAGTCCACGATCGACTCCGGATGGACCTTGGAACCCACGACGACATCGGCCTCCCCTGCGTCGAGGAGATCGAGGTAGCGGGGGAGCACCGAGGGGTCGAGGTCGAGGTCGCCATCGATGAAGACCACGAGGGGGTTGCGGGTCTGCTCCACGCCCAACGCCAACGCATGGCCCTTGCCGCGGTTTGGCATGTACTCGATCACGGTCACGTGGGGGTCCCCGACGCTGCGGGCCCTGGCCGGTGTGCCGTCGGTGCTGCCGTCGGACACGACGAGGACCTCGTACGGTCGGCCGGTTCCCTCGAGGGCTCGAAGGAGGCGACGGAGGGCCTCTGCGATGCCGGAGGCCTCCTGGTACGCGGGGATGATCACCGACACCGCGGTGAGATCGTTCGTGGTGGGGGACACAGCCCGGGAGTGTAGGGATGGCGCCGGATACGAGCCGAGGATCCGGGAGGGCTCGCGCGGCGCGTAGACTCATCGACCATGGACCTCTCCAACATCATCAAGGCATACGACGTTCGCGGGATCGTCCCCGACGAGTTCGACGAGGACATTGCGTTCAGGATCGGCGCGGCGTTCGCAGAGTTCGTCGACGCCGACGAGGTGATCGTCGGCCACGACTGTCGGCTGTCATCCCCATCGATTCGCGAAGCCCTCATCGACGGGATCACAGGGCAGGGCGTCGACGTGCGGCTGATCGGCGAGATCCCGACCGACCTCCTGTACTACGCCTCAGGCGCCCTCTCGCTTCCCGGCGTGGTCATCACCGCGTCGCACAATCCGCCCCAATACAACGGGTTGAAGTTCTGCCAACCCGCTGCCGCGCCGATCGGCCAGGACACGGGCCTATTGGAGATCCGGGCCATGGCCGAGCGCGGGGTGACGCCGTCGGCGACCAGGGGAACGGTTCGCACCGAGGACCTCAAGCCGGGATACGTCGACCACGTGATCTCCGTCACTGGAGCCGATGGCATCTCGGGAATGAGGGTTGCCGCCGACGGGGGGAACGGCATGGCAGGTGCCGTGCTTCCCCAGGTGTTCGAAAGGTTCGACGCGGAACTGATTCCGCTGTACCTCGATCCGGATGGCACCTTCCCGAACCACCCCGCCGATCCCCTCCGACCCGAGAACCTCGTCGACCTCCTTGCCCTCGTGGTCGACCGTCGCCCCGACATCGGGGTGGCGTTCGACGGCGACGCCGATCGGGCATTCTTCGTCGACGACAAGGCCATCGCCCTTCCCGGCAGCACCACGACCGCGATCATCGCGGACTGGTTCCTTGCACGACACCCCGGCAGCGCGATCGTCCACAACCTGATCTGTTCCCGAGCCGTCCCCGAGACCGTCGAGGCCGCCGGTGGCCTCGCCGTGCGCACGAAGGTCGGGCACTCGTACATCAAGCAGGTCATGGCGGAGACCGGCGCCATCTTCGGTGGGGAGCACTCCGGTCACTACTACTTCCGGGATAACTTCCGCGCGGACAGCGGCATCATGGCAATGCTCGTCCTCCTGAGGGTCCTCACGGATGCAGGCGTCCCGTTGTCGGAACTCCGCACCCGATACGAGCCCTACGCACAGTCGGGTGAGATCAACTTCACGGTTCGCGACAAGGTCGCAGCGGACACGGCGGTCGAGCGTGCGTTCGCGGCCCACGGGTCGGATCGCCTGGACGGCCTGACCGTGGATCTCGGGGACCGCTGGTTCAATCTCCGTCCCTCGAACACGGAACCGGTCCTTCGCCTGAACGTCGAGGGTCCCGACGACGAGGCCGTCGATGACCTCGTTGCGATGGTGTCCGCGATCATCAGGGAGTCGTGATGACGGAGCCGGGGACACTGATACCGGCCGACCTCCTGGCGATCATGCAGTGTCCTGCCTGTGAAGGGACACTCCACGAACGCCAGGATCCGCCAGCCCTTGTGTGCTCGGGATGCGGTCGCGGGTATCGGGTCGTCGACGGCATCCCGATCATGCTGCTCTCCGAGGCGGAGCCACCGAACCCAGGGAGCTAGGGGCGCGTCCCGTCTCCTGTCGTGATCGCCACGCCCGTCAGGCGCGCTGGTAGTCGTCGGCGAGCCGCACGACGTCGTCGAGCTGGGGCGTCGAGACCTCGATCAGGTCGACAGACGAATCCGGTGGCGCCTCGAACCGGTGCACCATCCCCGCCGGGATGTCGGCAGATTCGCCCTCCGCGAGATCAACGACCCGCGAGTCCTCGTCGGCACCGAGCGTGAGGAGGAGCCGCCCGCTGATCACGAGGATCGACTCGTGCTTGTGGTCGTGGTATTGGAGACTCAGCCTGTGCCCGGGTTCGATGTGGATGACCTTGCCGGCATAGTGCTCGGTGTGCGACCACAGCAGCTCGTATCCCCAGGGCTTGTCGGTGCGCGATGCCATGGTTCCAGCGTAGTCCCATGGTGTTGCGGTTCGATCAGGCGGATGGCGATGCGGGCGTGCCTAGCATCGGGCGCTCCGGACAAGGACGGCACATGAACCATGACATCGCGCACATCGGCCTCTCCGAACAGGGTCACCTCCGCGTGGAGTGGGCGGCGCGCAGGATGCCGGTCCTCGCGGCGATCCGCGAACGCTTCGAGCGTGACAAGCCGCTGGCGGGATACCGCATCGCAGCGTGCATGCACGTCACCAGTGAGACGGCGAACCTGATGCTGACACTCGTTGCGGGGGGTGCCCAGGTCGCGCTGTGCGCGTCGAACCCGTTGTCGACGCAGGACGACGTCGCTGCCGCTCTCGTCGATGCGGGTATCCCGGTGTTCGCCATCCGCGGCGAGGATGCGACGAGCTTCTACGAGCACATCAATGCGGTGCTCGACACGGATCCCCACCTCATCTTCGACGATGGTGCCGACATGACGACGGTGCTCCACCGCGAGCGTGTCGACCAGGCGATCGTCGCCGGCATGGAGGAAACCACCACCGGCATCATCCGACTCAAGGCGATGGCAGAAGAAGGCGTGCTGCGCTTCCCGGTCGTCGCCGTCAACGACTCCGATACGAAGCACCTGTTCGACAACCGACACGGCACGGGGCAGTCCTCCCTCGACGGCATCCTCAGGGCGACGAATATCCTCTTTGCAGGCCGTCGGGTCGTGGTCGCGGGATTTGGGGACTGCGGCTGGGGGATCGCGACCAGGGCGAAGGGCCTCGGAGCGGACGTCATCGTCGTCGAGAGCAATCCCGTTCGTGCCGTTGCCGCGGCGATGGAGGGCCATCGTGTCCTCTCGAGCCATGAGGCAGCGCAGGTCGGCGACGTGTTCATCACGGCGACGGGCAACATCCACGTCTTCCGTGCCGAGCACTTCGTGACGATGCCTGACAACGCGATCGTGGCGAACGCGGGACACTTCGACGTCGAACTCGACCTGGTCGCGCTCGACTCGTTGGCCGTGTCACGGCGCATCATCCGGGACAACCTCGAGGAGTACACGCTCCCGAGTGGCAAGCGGATACTCGTCGTCGCAGAGGGCCGCCTCGTCAACCTCGGCGCGGCGGAGGGGCATCCCGCCGACGTCATGGACATGTCGTTCTCGGACCAGGCCATTGCAGCCGAATGGATCGTCCAGAACGCCGATGAGCTGGAAGCGAAGGTGTACCGCCTCCCCGACGCCCTCGACGCCGAGGTCGCGAGGCTCAAGCTCGAGGCCCTCGGAGGATCGCTCGAGGTCCTCACCGATGAGCAGGAGAGCTACCTGGCATCGTGGGAGCACGGAACGTGAGCGCCTAGCCGCAGGGGCTCCGCCGTGTCGGTCCCGATCGGTACGGTGTCCCCATGGTGTGCCCTGCCTGCTCGATGCCGTCCCGTGGGCTCTGCCCGACGTGTCAACGATCACTCAGACCTGCCCCTCCGAGGACGATCGGCGGGGTCGAGGCGCTCTCTGGCTACGCCCACGTCGGTGCGGCGGTCAGGCTCGTCCACAACCTCAAGTATCGACGATGCCTTGCATCCGGACTCCTCCTGGCCGACGCCATGGCCATCCTCTCGCCACCGGAGGTGACCTGTGTCGTTCCGGTTCCGAGGTCGCTCGCGCGGAGGATTCGGTACGGCATCGATCCCTCCACGGTGCTCGCAGTCGAGTTGGCACGCCGATGGTCCGTGCCCATCGTCGATGCCGTGTCGGCGCCGCCGTGGTGGCGTCGGCGCGCCGGGATGGATCGGGAGCATCGGGGGAGGGTTCCCTTCCGGCTCGGGGCACCGGTTCCGGTCGGTGCAGTGCTCGTCGACGATGTGCTCACGTCAGGTTCCACCGTCGCGAGTGTCATCGCCCTGGTCCCCCACACCAGGTTGTCCGTCGTCTCGGGGACGTCGGCGGGTACTATTGGGTCGAGGGCGGGAATCGATCCCGTACCGGGAGGTGACGTGTCGAGCGACCGACCAGCTGCTGCTCAGCACCTGGGGATCGCCCCCGTCACGCGCTTGTTCTCGCCCCGAACCCCGACGCCGCATCGTGACGATGTGGCGCGTCATGTCCACGGAAGGAGGACGGGTGACCGTTCGCGTCCACGGTAGGAACATGCAGGTGCCCGAGGAGATCCGCTCGTTCGCAGAAGAGCGATTCGCCCATGCCGGGCGCATCTTCGACGACGGCGGCGCGGTCGATGTCGAGTTCTCGGAACGGAACAACCCACGCATCGATGACCGGTTCGCCGTCGAGATCACATCGAACGTCGCAGGGCACATCGTGCGAATCGAGGCAGACGCTCCCGATGAGAAGTCCGCACTCGACATCGCCGCCGACCGCTACGAGCGCCAGCTCCGGCGTCTGAAGGAACGCCTCATCCAGCGGAACCGGGGAGCGAACAAAGGTCTCAACCACGTCGAGGGACCCTCCGATGTAGATGAGGACCGTGGCGCAGGGATCGTCCGAACCAAGAGGTTCACGATGAAACCGATGACCGCTGAGGAAGCTGTACTGCAGATGGAGATGCTCGGACACGACTTCTTCTTCTTCCTCAACGCAGACTCGGATACACACTGTGTGGTGTATCACCGGCACGACGGCGACGTAGGACTTATCGAACCGGAATGAGCCGGAGCGGACATGAAGAGACTGCTGGTTGTCGACGATGTACCCCTGTTCAGGGCAGGCCTCACGGCCGCTCTCAGGGGTGCCGGGTACATGGTTGTCGGTGAGGCAGCCGACGGTGAGGGCGCAGTCGCCCTCGCAGAGACCGAGCAGCCCGACATCATCCTCCTCGACGTCCTCATGCCGGGCGTTTCGGGCATCGATGTGCTGGAGAAGATCCGCGCTGTCGCCCCGACGTCGGCGGTCGTGCTCCTCACGGGAAGTGAATCCGAGGAGGACATGGTCGCCTCGATCAGGGGCGGCGCTCGCGGCTACATCCTCAAGGACATGCCGTTCGACGAGCTCGTCCGATCCATCGACAACATCGCGCGCGGCGGTGCCGCGATCTCCGCAGGCATGGCGGGCAAGCTCTTCGATGTCACCCGCCAGCTGCTCCGCCACCACGAGCTCGTCGGAGCACGAAAGCCGAGCCTCACGGGGCGCGAGATCGAGGTGCTCGATCTCGTCGCAGACGGCAAGACCAGTCGGGACATCGGTGATCTCCTGTACATCTCCGAGAACACGGTCAAGAACCACATCCGCAACATCCTGGACAAACTCGGCCTCCACTCGCGCAACGAGGCGGTGCTCTACGCCATTCGGGAGAACCTCATCCGGATGCCCTAGCAGGGTTCACAACCATGGGTCCGTCGTAGTA
>JAWOGV010000298.1:0-2766 GCA_046496605.1 Acidimicrobiia bacterium
GTATCCCGCGGCGCCACGAGCTGAGGGTCTGGGAGCGCTTCGAGCGGGGCCCGAACCGCCTCAACGCGGCCGTTCCGGGTTCCGGCATCGGCCTCGCCGTCGTCCAGGCGATCGCCCAGGCCCACGGCGGCACCGCCCGCTACGTGCGGTCGGCGGACCTCGGAGGCGCGTGCATCATTGTCACGCTGCCCGGCCGTGCCGGTGTCGGCGCAGAGGTATTGAAGGAAGCCCGCAGACCTGTCGGTTCCAGCCAATCCGGGTGACGAGGGCAGTGCAGCTCTGAAGTGCGAGCCGTGTCAGGTCTCCTGTGTGCCGGAACGCCGGTACTCGGGATGCTGGTCCATGAACCGGTCCAGATTGCGCGCGGCGGTCTGGCGCACCTTCTGGTGCGCCGGTCCCGTCCAACCCGTGAGCCAGCCGGTCATGCCGAGGGCCATTCGCATCCACCGCCACATGCCGAACGTGTCGACCTGGCGGGCGATGAGCCCATCGCGGAACGCGAATGAGGTGTCGATCCTGTTGCGCACGATCCGCCCCGTCGGCGTGAACGTGTACACCGGCTCCCAGTGCGCCGACCCGCTGTCCTCGTCGGCCTGGACGTCGGAGAACGTCACGACCAGGTCGGTTCCCTGCTCACAGAGCATGTGCCACATGGCGGCGATCTCGGCGCCGTGGAGATCGGGGAATACCGGATCGGAGAAGTGGGCGTCCGGGTGGTAGCACGCGGCCATCGCCTCATGGTCGCGAGCCGCGAATGCCGTGTAGAGGCCCCCGATGATGGCAGAGTGGTTCATGATGGACCCCTCATGGGGGTCATCCGTCCCCGGTCGTTCGGAGGCAATCGGCGTGACCGCACTTGCATGGTTCGCCGACCTCCCCGATCCCCATCCGACACGTCGGTCCGCAGTACTCACCCTCGGACGCCACCGAACAGGTGCATGGTGCGAACGAGCACGTGAAGCCGCCCACGACTCCCTCGGTCATCGACTGTGCCATTGGTGCGCTCCTCTCCCTCGTACCACCACGGTATCAGCCCGACCGGATGCCGTCCCGTTCGACGGTGCAATCGACCAGAGGGTCAGCAGATCCGCGGCAGTTGCTCCCCGCTGATCATGTCGACGACCCTGTTGCCTCCGATGCTGCTCGTCAGGAAGACCCGCCCCGGATGGTCCTCCACGACCTCGCCGATGACCGTCGCAGAGCGACCGAGTGGGTGCCCGTGCATGGCGGCGAGCACGTCGTCGGCGGATCCCGGGTCGACGATCACGATGCACTTCCCCTCGTTCGCCACATAGAGCGGGTCGAAGCCGAGGATCTCACATGCGGCGCGTACCTGGTCGTTGATCGGAAGTGCCGACTCACGGAGGCGGATGCCAAGACCTGCGGACTTCGCGATCTCGTTGGTGGCGCTCGCGACCCCCCCGCGCGTCGGATCGCGCAGCACGTGGACCGCGGCTCCGCCTGCATCGAGAACGACATCGACGAGGCCATTGAGTGATGCCGAATCCGATTCGAGCGCCGTCTCGAACTCGAGGCCCTCGCGTACGGACATGATCGCGATGCCATGGTCGGCGATCGTCCCCGAGACGATCACCACGTCCGATGCCCGCATGCGGGT
This sequence comes from Acidimicrobiia bacterium, assembly GCA_046496605.1. Lineage (GTDB taxonomy): Bacteria > Actinomycetota > Acidimicrobiia > Spongiisociales > UBA5794 > SZUA-442. The sequence goes on from JAWOGV010000298.1 coordinate 1,619, forward strand.
CGGTCGGATGTCGATTCCCTCCCGAACCATGCCGAACCCTGTGGTGTTGATGAAGATGCCGTCGCCCTTCCCCCTGTCCACCACCTTCGTGTCCCCGGTCGCAACGGCGACACCTGCCTCGTCGGCAGCTCGTCGCATCGACGAGACGATGCGCCACAGGTCCTCCATCGGGAGGCCCTCCTCGATCACCATGCCCACGGTGATTGCCATCGGCGTGGCTCCGCACATGGCGATGTCGTTCACGGTTCCGTGGACGGCGAGGGACCCGATGTCGCCCCCGGGGAAGAACAGGGGATTGATGACGAAGGAGTCCGTCGACACCGCCATGCGACCGGCCACCACGTCGATCACGGCTCCGTCGTGGAGGGGGTCGAGCCAGTCGTTGCTGAACGTGGCGGCGAACATGTTCTCGATGAGCATCTGGGAGAGGCTCCCTCCGCCACCGTGTGCGAGCAGGACGTTCGGATAGTCGGAGATCGGAATCGGGCACGCACCGAGGCCTGCGAGCTCGATGATGTCGTCTGTCATCCGACTCTCCCGTATTGGAAGTAGGCGGCGCATGCACCTTCCGAGGACACCATGGGTGCTCCGAGTGGGTGCTCGGGCGTACAGGCCGTTCCGAATGCGGGGCAGTCGTGAGGTTTGCGGAGACCCCGCATGATGTCGCCTGCGATGCAGACCTCGTTCTCGGGAGGTGCGATCGCCTCGACGTCGAACCTCACGACGGCGTCGAACCGCGCGTACTCGGGCCGGAGGCTCAAACCGCTCATCGGGATGGTCCCGATCCCCCTCCACGGACGGTCGACCGTCACGAAGACCTCCTGCAGCAGGGCCTGGGCAGGGGCGTTTCCTTCGAGGGTGACGGCCCGTGTGTACTGGTTCTCGACCCCGTACCGGCCCTCCTCGAGTGCGCGAACCGCCATGTAGGTCCCCTGGAGCAGGTCGAGGGGTTCGAAGCCGGTCACGACGACCGGCGTCTCGTAGCGTTCGGCGATCGGTCCGTATTCCCAGTAGCCCATGACCGCGCACACGTGGCCCGCCGCGAGGAACGATTGGACGCGGTTGTCGGGCGCACCGAGGATGGCCTCCATTGCGGGCGGCACGAGGACGTGGGAGCTGAGGATCGAGAAGTTGTCGAGTCCGAGCAT
>JAWOGV010000003.1:0-19849 GCA_046496605.1 Acidimicrobiia bacterium
AAGATTCGTGGCACCTCGCTCGGACCGATCGCACCGGCATCAACGGCTTCCGTGCACAGCCAGACGGTGAACCGATTCAGGAGCGCCAGCTGGCTGTCGGAGAGGGGAACCCCGAGTTGAGCCAATAGGGGATCGACATCGCTCCGCTCGAGTCTGGGCGTCCCTGGTGGCTGAGGCCCACTGGGCGTCAGGGGAGAACTGGTTTCACGTGAAACATCGTCGCTGGGGACGTGTTTCACGTGAAACCTCCCTTCTCACTCCCCGTCGTAAGCGATGACGACCGCGCGACGAGGCTCGTCACCCTCGGAGTACGACCTGACACCGTCGATCTCGGCGACTGCATCGTGGAGAACCTTGCGATCGGCGGCGTTCATCGCCTCGAGCATGACTTCGCTCTTGTCCTCGATGACCTGTGCAGCGAGCTTGGCGGCATAGATCTGGAGCGCCTCGCGGCGTCGTTCTCCGTAACCAGCAATGTCGATGCGCATGCGGGGAGCGCCATAGGTCTTGCGTTGCACGACGGTGCGTGTCAGCTCGAGGACGGAGTGCATCACGGAGCCCTTCGGCCCCACCAACGCCTCTGTCTGCGCTCCGGCAACGTCGAGGTAGAGCACGTCATCCTCGATGCGGGTGGTGACGGTACCTTCCAGACCGAACGCATCAACGAGGCCCTCGACGAACGCCTTGGCGACCTCGGCCTGTTCCTCGATCGGTGCCTGATCCGGTCGTTCGTCCCTGGGGGGGCGATCGTTCGCGTTGTTGTTGTTCTCCATCGTGGCCTCCTGGCGCTTCGATCCGCCGGAGCGGCCTCTGTTGTGCGTGTTGGATCCACCGTTCCTGGCGGGCTTGGTCGCTCCTGATCGTGGCGGTGCTGCCTGACCCGAGGCCGCCGTGTCGGACGGTGACCCGTTTCGGCCCCGTCCCCTGGTCCTGCGGCGCTTTCGGGGACCCTTCGTCACCTTCACAATGGCTTCTTGGCCACCCATTCCGAGGAAGCCCGCTTTCGGTTCCTGGATCACCTCGACCGTCACATCGTCTCGGGAGGCTACTCCCAGCTCTCCGATCGCGACCTCAACGGCGAGATCGATCGTCTTTCCCTGTACTTCGACCCATTCCATGACGGGCTACTTCCTTCTCCGGCGATTCCGCTTCTTGCTGGCATGCTGGGACGGACCCGAGCTCGTCGGCTCGTCGGACGGATCGTCCGTCTCGTCCTGCCCCTTCCCCTTGTCGTCTCCGTCGCCGCCGGCAGCCGCCGTCCGCAGGATGATCGCCTGCTGACCGACACGGAAGATGTTCGACGTAGCGAAGTAGAGACCGAGACCTGCGACAAAGTTCCATGAGATGACACCGAAGACGACGGGCATGATGCGCATGGCCCGCTGCATCGTCTGGGCCTGCGCATTGAGTTCCTCCGTTGCCCCCGGCTTCCGACGCGTCGTCTGTACTTGTTGGTAGAACCCAGCAACGACGATTGCCGCGATGAGGAGGAGGTACGGCAGCGACCCGAGGATGTTCCCGATGTCGACCGCTGCCGATGGTCGTACGAGCATGTTCATACCGAGGAAGATCACGCTGGAGAACTGGTCGCTGGCAATGTCGACGCCGGGCTGGAGGGTCGCGGTCAGGGACCCGCTCGCGTCCGTGGTATACAGGGCTGCATTGGCGTTGTCGATCACGATGCGCAGGGCGGAGTCCACGGGAATGCCGTCGCCCTGCCACAGAACACGGTAGAGGGCGAACCAGATCGGCATCTGGACGAGGAGTGGGAGGCATCCGGCTGCGGGATTCACGCCCCGCTCCTGGTACAACGCCATGAGCTGCTTGTTCAGCTCCTCGCGCTCCCCTTTGAACTCCTTCTGGAGCCGCTTCACCTCCGGCTGGATGTCCTGCATCGCCTTCATGGACTTCGTCTGCTTGTACGTCAGGGGGAAGAGCAGCACACCGACGAGGAGCGTCAGGAAGATAATGGCAACTCCGTACTCGGGAACGATGTCATAGAAGAACGACAGGGTCGAGCCGAGGAGGTTGACGAGCAGGGTCCACGGGTTCATGACCGGCCTCCTTCTGGCGCATCGTCCATCGCCCCGGAGCCGGGCACCGGATCGAGCCCGCCTTCATGCCACGGATGACACCGTCCGATGCGACGGATGCCGAGCCACGAGCCACGAGCCACTCCATGGACCTCGACCGCTTCGATGGTGTACTGCGAACAGGTCGGGTAATAGCGGCAATTACGTCCCATGAACGGGGACAACACCCTCTGGTAGGCCCGGATCATGGCGATCGCTGCGCCTTGGGCGGGAGAGCGGTGGGTGGCGAGTGCGTCGGTCACGATCAGTCCTTCTCCGAGGTTCCCCGTCCGGTGACCGAGGACGTCATCCACCCGACGAGGTCCTCGAATGGTACGTCAGGCACCGACGGGGACGCCACAACGACATAGGCACGCCCGGCTCGGAACGGGACGTGCCGTGCCGCCTCACGCATCCGACGCTTGGCGCGGTTTCTGCGCACGGCGGTGCCGACCTTCCTGCCCGCAACGAAGCCGACCTCGGCACAGGATGCGTGTCCGGTCGATTCGATCACGACGAGTCCTCCTTGGGCGGACCGCACCCCGGTGCGGTAGACCTCGGCGAAGCGGGACGCAGGTCGCAGTGACACGAAACCCCGCCCGTCAGGCCGAGATGCGATGGCGACCCTTGGCACGGCGGCGCTGTATGAGGGAGCGCCCCGATCGCGTCCGCATTCGACCGCGGAACCCATGCTTGCGCTTCCGACGTCGGTTGTTTGGCTGGTACGTGCGCTTCATGGGGTAGATCCCTGGTCGAGAGGCTTCGGGGATCCGTGCAAGTCACGGAACGGCGACAGTGTAGGTGCCCGCCGATCCAAACGGCCATCGAGGGGGAATGCGCGAAAAGTACCGCGGACTCGCGAAACACAGAACAGGGCCCGAAAGGGGGAATCCTCGTGCTCCCCTGCCTCACCCTGCCAGTGGACACGGCTCCGGAACCCTTGCCCCCCAAGTGTTTCTGTGCATCGAACCGCCCGGACCCCGACGGCGTACCGACGGATTTGCCACTCTTGATGAGTTTCGGGAACAGCCCCTATGCTCGCAAACGCTCTCGGGGCGGATTTCCGCTCCTTCCCCCGGAGCGTGGCCGCCGATCGCACGACCGCGATGGGTGGCACACCTTCTCCACAGTCTGTGGATAGGTGTGTGGACAGTGTAAGGGCTGGGCGAAGGCCTGAATGGGAGACATTGCACGTGGGACTCACACAGGCGCCACATGGCGCCGTCGACTCACATATCGATCTGTTCCATGCCCGGATGCGCGACATCCTCGGCGTGGCGAAGTGGGAGACCTGGATCAAGCCACTCGCCCTGTCCGTCGACGACGACACCGTCACGCTCGAGGCGCCGAACAGGTTCAACGCCACCTGGGTCTCGGACAACTACATCCACCAGCTCCGCGAGATCGCAGGCTCCGTGTGGCCGGAGCCCATCGAGGTTCGGATCAGCGTGTCGAGCGTCGAACCGACGACGATCGACGCCGAAGCTGAGGCGCGACCGTTCCAACCGACGCTCGAGGAGTCCGTCGGACCGGAACGCTTCACGAGTTCCGCCGACACCTCGAACCTCGTCTCCCGGTACAACTTCGAGAACTTCGTCGTCGGTCCATCGAATCGCTTCGCTCACGCCGCAGCCCAGGCTGTCGCCGAGCAACCCGGCCGCCAATACAACCCCCTGTTCATCTATGCGGGTGCCGGCCTCGGGAAGACCCATCTGCTCCATGCCGTCGGACAGCACCGCATCGAGCTCGAGCCTGCGGCCACCGTGCGCTACGTGACCTCCGAGTCCTTCTTCAACGACTTCATCAACTCGATCCGGCGCAAGCGGATGGACGACTTCAAGTCTCGGTATCGCAAGGTCGATCTCCTGCTCCTCGACGACGTGCAATTCTTCGAAGGCAAGGAGCAGATCCTCGAGGAATTCTTCCACACGTTCAACTCGCTCTACGAGGCAGGAAACCAGCTCGTCATTTCCTCCGACAGGCCACCTCGTGAACTCCGCTCGCTCGAGGATCGGCTCCGGAGTCGATTCGAGTGGGGTCTCACCACCGACATTCAGAGCCCCGATGTCGAGACCCGCCTCGCAATCCTGAGAAAGAACGCCGCTGGAAGTCAGGTCCCGGTTCCCTCCGAGGTGCTGGAGTTCATCGCATCGAACGTGTTCGACAACATCCGGGAGCTCGAGGGTGCCCTCACCAGGGTGACGGCATTCGCCCTCCTCACGGGACAGCGGGTGACACTCGATCTCGCCTCCACCGTGCTGCGTGACATCGTCCAACTCCAGAAGTCCGCACCACTGACCGCAGAGGGCATCATCACGACGGTCTCGCAGTACTACGAGATACCGGTCTCGGACCTCACCAGCAGTTCCCGCCGTCAGCCCCTCGCCCGCCAACGCCAGATCGCCATGTATGTCTGCCGTGAGCACACAGGACTGTCACTCCCCAGGATCGGGGCGGCATTCGGGGGGAGGGATCACACCACGGTCATGCACGCGGTCGACAAGATCAAGGCCCTCCTCCTCGAGGACAAGGCCATCTACGACCAGGTCACGGCAATCACCCAGCAGCTGGGGACAAGACGATGATGTCCCCACCCTCCTGCGTCGTCGAAGTCCGCGCAGTGGACAACCCGGAATCGATCCACACTCACCGGGGATCCGTGATCCGGTCGATCGCCGGGTCCGTCGACACATGTCCACAATCCACAGGGCCTACTACTACATCTACTCTTTAGATCCATAGATCAGTAACAACAGCAGGGGAAGAACAACGTGCGCATCCGAGCAGAACGAGATGAACTCGCAGACGTCCTGGCACGCGCAGGCCGGGCCGTCGGAACGCGTTCCCCGCTACCCATCCTCCAGGGAATCCTGTGTGAGGTGGCAGGCGGCAGGTTGACCGTGACGGGAACGGACAACGAGATCACCGTGAGGACCTTCCTCGACGTCGAGGTGTCCGAGGAGGGCAGGACCGTCATCCCCGCCAAGCTCGCTGCAGAAGCCGTTCGCAAGCTGCCGCCGGGAGCTGTCAGCCTCAGCTCCGATGAAACCCAGGTCGAGATCACCGGGAGTGGGCCCCGTTTCAACCTCCGAGCCATGTCCGTCGACGACTATCCGAAGGTCACCGACGCAGACTCGACCGGAGCCGTCGAGGTGGACGGTTCCGCCCTCACGCACGCCCTTGCGCAGGTCGGGGTTGCGGCGTCGGGCGATGATGCACGCCCGACGCTGACCGGCGTGTTGTTCGAGGCGAACGAGGGTTCCCTGCGACTCGTCGCAACCGACTCCTATCGGCTCGCCGTCCGCGACGTTCCCGGTGTTGCCGCTGAAGGCGTCAAGCTCGTGCCGTACAGGGCACTCAGGGAGCTCTCGAGGACCGTCGGCTCCGGTTCGATGAAGGTCGCACTCGGGGATCGAGAGGCTGCGTTCATCTCCGCTCAGGGACGCCTGACGGTCAGGGTGATCGACGCCACCTTCCCGAACTATCGACAGCTCCTCCCGGAAGGACACACGAATCGGCTGACGGTCTCGAAAGCGGCACTGCTCGAAGCGGTGGGTCGATCGGCGCTCGTCGCGGAGGACCACATCCCGGTGAGGCTCGCCATGCACGAGGGTGGCGTCGAGCTCAGCGTCATCCGCCAGGAGGTCGGTGAGGCGACCGAGCTCCTCGAGGGCGAGTACACAGGTCAGGAGATGACGATCGCCTTCAACACGCGGTACCTCACGGACGGCGTCGCTGCGGTCGACGACGACAAGGTCGTCATCGAGACGTCGGATCCCCTCAAACCAGGTCTCCTCCACGGTGCCGAGTCGGCCGACTTCCGATACCTCCTCATGCCCGTACGCCTCTGAGGCGACACCGTGTACCTGTCGTGGCTGACCCTGCGCGACATGCGGTGCTACGACGAGCTCGACTTCCGGCCTGAACCCGGTGTCAACGTCCTGGTCGGGGACAACGGCGTCGGCAAGACCTCCGTCCTCGAGGCGATCGCCTACGTCGGGATGCTGAAGTCGTTCCGAGGCGTACCGGACGGCGCCATGGTGCGGGCCGGTGCATCCGCCCTGATCGTCCGGGCGGGAATCGGTGGCGCTGCGACCGAGACCACGGTCGAGATCGAGACGCCGCTCGAGGGTCGTCGCACCGTCCTCGTGAACGGGAAGAGACCCACGAGGATGAGGGACCTGCTCGCCACCGTTCCCGTCGTTGCCTTCCTCCCCGATGATCTCGACGTGATCAAGCGCGGACCTGCAATACGCCGCGAGTACCTCGACGACCTCGCGGCGAGCCTGTGGCCCCAGGCAAGTGCAGACCTGTCGGAGTACGACAGGATCCTGCGCCAACGCAACACCCTCCTTCGCCAGGAGGGACGACGGACCGATCCCGTCTCCCTCGATGTCTGGGATGAACGTCTCTCCACGGCGGGTGCCGCGGTCATGACCCATCGACGAACGGTGGCCCGCCATCTCCAACCCCACCTCCTCGACGCCTATGTCGTGGTCGGCGGCTCTGGTGATCTGAGGTGGGCGTATCGCTCCACCTGGGGGTCGGAGGAGGCGCAATCACCCTCGGAGCTCGCGGAGGCCCTCAGCGGGGCGCTCGCGCACCGCAGGCAGCGCGACATGGACGTGCGAACCACGACAGTCGGACCACACCGCGATGAGCCGGGACTGTCGCTCGACGGACGTCCCACCCGCACACACGCCTCCCAGGGAGAGCAGAGAACCGTCGCCCTCGCACTCAGGATCGGCGCACATCGGCTGATCGAGGAGATACGCGACACACCACCGATCCTCCTGCTCGACGATGTGTTCTCCGAGCTCGATCACGACCGTGCCTCCCGCGTGCTCGCCCTCATCCCCTCAGGGCAGGTTTTTGTCACAACGGCGAGGGAGGATGAGGTACCGATCAGCGGTCGGCGATGGCGGGTTCGGGACGGAAAGGTCGTGTGATGCGCGCGAAATACCTCGGTGAGGGGAATCGACGTGATCCGAAGGAGATCAGCGACGTCATCGGCTCGATCATCGAGCACGCCCATGTCGACGTGGACGTCCGGCAGGGGGACCTGGTGACCGAATGGGACGCCTTCGCTCCCGGGGATTGGCCGACGTCCGTGCCCATCGGTGTGAGGAATGGTTCGCTCCTCGTCCACGTCGCGGACGGGGCTTCGGCGTCGCTTCTGCAGTACCAGACGACGGAGTTGCTCGAGGCGATACGCGTGCGCTACGGGGAGGGACTCGTGACCGGTGTCAGGATTCGTGTGAACAGGGGCGCGTCGCCGGATTTTCCAAGCCAGTAAAGGGTTTTGTCGGCCCGGACCGCTATACTTACACCACTGTCATCAACCCGCGAATCCCACATTCGAGGGAGTCAAGGAGACCCGTGAGCAACGCGAAACGTGCCTCTGACGCGTCGTACGAAGCCGATTCGATCCAGATCCTCGAGGGCCTCGAGGCCGTCCGTCGCCGTCCCGCCATGTACATCGGCTCGACCGGTCCCAAGGGGCTTCACCACCTCATTTGGGAGGTCGTCGACAACTCGGTCGACGAGGCCATGGCGGGTTACTGCACGCGGATCGATGTCACGTTGCTCGCAGACGGAGGAGTGAGGGTTCGCGACAACGGCCGCGGCATCCCCGTCACGAAGCACGCGAAGTCGGGGGAGGCGGCGGTGACGACCGTGCTCACCACCCTCCACGCCGGCGGGAAGTTCGACACCGGGGCCTACCAGGTCTCAGGTGGACTCCACGGGGTCGGCGTGTCCGTCGTCAACGCCCTGTCGATCCGCACCGAGGTCGAGGTCGTTCGCGACGGGAACCTCTGGCACCAGGAGTTCAGCTACGGGGCGCCTGTCGGCAAGCTGCGCAAGGTCAAGCCGATGAAGCGGTCGGGAACCCAGGTCACGTTCTGGGCCGACCCGGAGATCTTCGAGGAGACGACGGTCTACTCGACCAAGACCGTCGCGAATCGACTCCGGGAGATGGCGTTCCTCAACAAGGGCCTCGAGATCCGCTTCCGCGACGAGCGCGAGGACGAACTCATCGAGGAGACGTTCAAGTACTCGGGCGGAATCGTCGACTTCGTCAAGCACCTCAACGCGAAGCGGGAGCCGATCCACGGCAAGATCGCCTACTTCGAGCATGAGAGCGATGAGGGAGAGATCGCCGTCGCCATGCAGTGGACCAGCGGCTACAACGAGACCATCCTGTCGTTCGCCAACAACATCAACACCCATGAGGGCGGAACCCACGAGGAAGGCTTCCGCACAGCCTTGACGAGGGCCATCAACGACTTCGCCCGCTCACGGAACGTGCTGAAGGAGAAGGACACCAACCTCCAGGGAGAGGACGTTCGCGAGGGACTCACCGCCGTGATCTCCGCGAAGGTGCGCCACCCCCAGTTCGAGGGACAGACGAAGACCAAGCTCGGGAACACGGAGATCCGCTCATACGTCCAGAGGGCGCTCAACCAGGCGCTGCCCGAGTGGCTGGAGAAGAACCCCGGTGACGCCCGCAAGATCGTCGACAAGTCGTCCCAGGCGGCCAGGGCGCGCGCCGCAGCTCGCCAGGCCCGCGACCTCACCAGGCGCAAGAGCCTCCTCGAATCGGCAGGCCTCCCCGGGAAGCTCTCGGATTGCTCGACGAAGGACCCCGAACGCTCCGAGCTCTTCATCGTCGAGGGTGACTCGGCCGGCGGTTCCGCCAAGCAGGCGAGGAACTCGGCGTTCCAGGCGATCCTTCCCATCCGGGGGAAGATCATCAACGTCGAGAAGAACCGGCTCGCCCGTGTCCTCCAGAACAACGAGATCCAGTCACTGATCACCGCGATCGGCACCGGCATCGGTGACGAGATGGACATCAGCAGGGCGCGCTACCACAAGGTCGTGATCCTCACGGATGCCGACGTGGATGGTGCGCACATCCGAACGCTGCTGCTGACTTTCTTCTTCCGTCACATGCCCCTGGTCATCGAGCACGGCTTCGTCTTCATCGCCCAGCCCCCGCTGTATTCGGCGAAGATCGGGACCAAGACGACCTGGATCCAGAACGACGACGACCTCGAGCGCTTCAAGCGCGACAACGAGGGTCGCAAGATCAACATCCAGCGATTCAAGGGCCTCGGGGAGATGAATGCGGACGAGCTGTGGGACACCACCATGGATCCCGCCCAGCGTTCGCTCCTCCGTGTCGAGCTCGAGGAGCAGTTCTCCGCCGAGGAGACGTTCTCCACACTGATGGGGAACGACGTCGAGGCCCGTCGCAAGTTCATCCAACAGAACGCGAGAGACGTCCGCTTCCTGGACGCATAGGACGGTCGAACGAGCATGCCAAACGGCGACATCACTCCCGAGCAGAGCCAACCGATCAACATCGAGACGGAGATGCGCGACTCGTTCCTCGAGTACGCGATGTCTGTCATCGTCTCGCGGGCGCTCCCCGACGTCAGGGACGGGCTCAAGCCCGTGCACCGGCGCGTCCTGTACTCGATGTGGGATTCCGGCATCCGGCCCGGCACGCCCTATCGCAAGGCGTCACGCGTCGTCGGTGACGTCGTCGGCTGGTTCCACCCGCATGCCCCGGAGGCCGTCTACGACGCGATGGTCCGGCTCGGGCAGGACTTCGCATCGCGGTACCCGCTCATCGACCCGCAGGGGAACTTCGGGACCGTGGACGATCCACCTGCGGCGATGCGGTACGTCGAGGCGAGGCTCTCCAAACTCGCCGCACACATGCTCGAGGGCATCGACGAGGACACGGTCGACTTCAAGGACAACTACTCGGGCGAACGCGAAGAGCCCGAAGTCCTCCCAGGAAGGTTCCCGAACCTGCTCGTGAACGGGTCCACGGGAATCGCAGTCGGCATGGCGACGAACATGGCGCCGCACAACCTCGGCGAGGTGTGCGACGCGGTACTCCATGCGCTCGACAACCCGCAGGCCACCGTCGAGGATCTGATGCAGTTCGTCAAGGGTCCCGATTTCCCGACAGGGGCATACATCGTCGGCAACAAGGGGGTCGTCGATGCCCTCGCCACTGGTCGTGGCTCCATCCGGATCCGCGCCGTCACCGACATCGTGGAGCTTCGCAAGGGGCGAATGGCGGTCGTCGTCTCGGAGATCCCGTACCAGGTGTCGCGGGACAGGATCATGGAGCGGATCGCCGACCTCGTGCGCGCCAAGACCCTCACCGGAATCGCGGACCTGCGCGACGAGTCGGACCGGCACGGCACCCGCCTCGTCATCGAGCTGAGAAAGGATGCGAACCCCCAGGTCATCCTCAATCAGCTGTTCAAGGCGACCCAGCTCGAGGACACGTTCTCGGTCAACAATGTCGCCCTCGTCGACGGCGTGCCACGCACCCTCAATCTCGCCCAGATGGTCCACCATTACGTCGATCACCAGCTCGAGGTCATCGAACGTCGCTCGCGTTTCCGGCTCGCACGTGCCGAGGCGAGGGCGCACATCGTGCGCGGCCTGCTCATCGCGCTCGACAACATCGACAGGGTCGTCCAGATCATCCGTTCGTCCGAGAACGTCGATACGGCACGCACCGCCCTCATGGAGGAGTTCAGCCTGTCCGAGATCCAGGCGAACCACATCCTCGACATGCCACTGCGTCGCCTCACCGCACTCGAGACGAACAAGCTGCGCGAGGAGCTCGAGGAACTCGAGGCGACGATCGCCCACCTCGAAGACCTGCTCGAGCACGAGGAGAAGCGACGAGCCCTGATCGCCACCGAGCTCGGTGAGGTCAGGGAGAAGTTCTCTGATACCCGGCGCTCCCAGATCATCCCGGATGCCGGTGACATGTCCCTCGAGGACCTCATCGCAGACGAGGAGATCGTCGTTTCGATGTCCGCGGCAGGGTACGTGAAGTCGGTCATCGCCGCGGCGTACAAGACCCAGGGGCGCGGCGGGCGCGGCGTCCGTGGGGCTGGCTTGCGCGACGACGATGTCATCACGCACCTCATGCACACGTCGGCACACGCATACCTGCTCTTCTTCACGAATCGCGGCAAGGTGTATCGCATCCGTGCCCACGAGATCCCTCGAAAGGACCGTACGGCCAAGGGTGTGATGGTCCAGTCGGTGATGCCGCTCGATGCGGACGAGTTCGTCCAGGCGATCATCGACACGAGGGACTATGAGACGAGCCGTTTCCTCGTGATGTTCACGAGGAACGGCCAGGTGAAGAAGTCGAGGTTCTCGGACTACGACTCGCGCAACCAGGTCCTCGTGGCGATCAACCTCACGGACGACGATGAGGTCGTCGCCGTACGCCAGACGAACGGTTCGTCCGATCTGTTGATGTTCACCCGCGACGGCCAGGGGATCCGGTTCGCAGAGGGCGAGGTGCGAGCCACGGGCAGGGCCTCCCAGGGCGTCATCGGTATCAGGCTCAGGGATGGCGACGCGGTCGTCGGCGCAGCCATCGCGGAGGAAGGTGACGACGTGCTCCTCCTCACGACGGGCGGCTACGGGAAGAGGACGAGCATGGCCGATTTCCCCGTCAAGCATCGTGCAGGAATGGGCGTGAAGGCGATCAAGGTCGTGTCCACGAGGGGCTCCCTCGCAACTGCACGGGCGGTCGTCGAGTCGGACGAAGTCGTCGTCACCTCGTCTGATGGAATCGTGATCCGCCAGATCGTGAAGAACATCAACCGGTATGGCCGCAACTCGATGGGTGTCAAGATCATGAACCTCGCGAAGGGTGCGACCCTGTCGGCTGTCGCCGTTGCGGCGCAGAACGGAATCCAGGCGGACGATCCGGAGGACGTGTCGGCCTGATCCGCAGGACGACCATCGGGATCCCTGTGGCTGCGAGCGGACGCATGGTTCGGGTCGCGCGTCAGCGCGTGGATGTCCGTGCCTTCGGGATGGCAGGGAGTGAGGGGTCCTCGTCGATACACTGATCGCGCCAGGGAGGGTCCAACATGGCCGTGCGCCGCGTCCGTCGCATCATTCGGAAAATCGACCCATGGACCGTCCTCAGGGTCACACTCGTGCTCAACACCGTGGGAGGCCTCGTGTGGACGCTCGGCGTATGGGTCGCGTGGTCCATTGCCGTTCAGAGGGGCATTCCTGACGCCTTCGTCGACACCTTCAGCCGGCTGACGATCGCCTTCACGCCTGACGGTGACCTGTACTTCCGGGTCGTGGTGATGCTCGCGATCGTCGGCGTGATCATTGCCACCGGCCTCATGACCCTCGCAGCGGTCCTCTACAACCTCATCTCCGACGTCGTGGGCGGCGTCGAGATCGTCATGCTGGAAGAGACCGTCGACCAGCCCCAGACCCAGTCGGTGCCGCGACCCGTCATGCACGTCACCCCGACGAACGGAATGAGTGGTCGCGATGCGACGTCGCCATCGATCACCAGCGAGGACACCGTCGAGTCGAGCTGATCGGCCCCCCTTCCCTCTTCTTGCGTAACTGACGCCCCGGGAGAGGACGTGATTCACGCAAGAACGGGGAGGTCAACTCAGGGGCGCTGGATGGTTCGCTCGAGGACGATGCGGCCCGAAGCGCCAGGGGGGCCGATCTCGACGGGCTGGGAGTACCTCACCTGGTCGATGAGGCACAGGCTCGTGTTCACCGCCTCGCAGTAGATCAGGGTCACGTCGAAACGCAGTGTTCCCACCCCCTCGACGAGTTCGATGGGGATGGCCACGGGAAGCACCCTTCCGGTGATGTCGACGGAGTCACCATCGGGGAAGGAACCGAGCGACGCCCCTGCGGAGATGATCACCGATGAGGGTGCTTCCTCGTTGACCTTGTAACCGTCGGGCAGCTCGTATTCGAGCACGAGGGACGCTTCACCTGCGGCAAGGGTCACCGGGTCGAGGGTCACGAGCTCGCCCCGATACGCCGACGGAGGGTCGAACTCCTCGATTCCCTTGAGGATGAGCGTGGAGGTGGAGCCGGACCCGAGGTCGATGATCCGCACGGAGTGGTTGTTCGTGTCCGCGACGTAGAGCACGCCTTCTGCGACCGACAGACCCCCCGGCTCGTTGAAGAGGGGCGCGTCGCCGTCCGCGAATCCTGCCCCGTCGCCGAGCCAGGACGTCACCGTACCGGTCGCGAGGTCAACCCTCTTGATCTTCGAGTTGTACGTGTCCGCGACGTACAGCGTGCCATCGTCGATGGCGGTGCCGAGGGGGTGTTGGAGCCTGGCGTTGCTTCCGGCGCCATCGACATCGCCGAAGTCGAACAGTCCGGAATCGCTTCCGACGACGAGCGCGGTCTCCTCCGACCGCAGGTCGGCAACCCGGATCGCCGATGACTCCGAGTCGGCGAAGTACATGAGTCCCTCATCGGAGAGGGTGAGGCTCGACGGTTGGGCGAGTTCCGCCGTGGCGAACGGCCCGTTCCGTGTTCCCTCCCGCGCACTGCCCACATACGGACCCATGGTGTCGAACGCCAGCTCTGCCCGCCAGAGCTGGTGTGTCCCCGCGTTCGCGATGTAGAGCAGGCCGTTCGACCAGGCGATCGCCCACGGGCTCGCAAGTGACGTCCCCAGGAGCGTTCCCGACGTCGGTGGCCAGCCCTGCTCACCCGTTCCGGCGATGGTCGTCACCTCGCCGGTCGCGAGGTCGATCCTCCTGATGAGATGGTTCCCCGTATCGGCCACGAACAGTCCGCCGTCGCCCACCGTGAGCCCGTGGGGGTTGTTGAACGACGCCTCGAGGGCAGGACCGTCGTCTGATCCCCTGGTTCCGGTGCCGTAGGCCGCCAGGACCTCACCGGTGACCGGGTCCGCCTCGATGATTCGGTGATGTCCCGTGTCCGAGATCCAGAGCCGTCCTTCGTGGGCGAACACCTTGCCCGGATAATCGAGTGGCCGTCTGGGGGCGCTGTCGGCCTCGAGCTCGAGGTCGATCGGGTCACGGTTGATCGCCTGCCGGGCATCGAACTCGGCAACGAGACCCGCGATCACCGGTTCCACGGCTTCGTAGACGCCTTCTCCCGCACGGATGCCGACGATGCGCCCTGTCGGGTCGATGAGGGCCACGGTGGGCCATGCACTGGCGCCCCATGAGTTCCAGACGTCGAAGTCCTTGTCGTTGACGACGGGGTGCTCGATGTCGTAGCGCTGCACGATGTCGCGCAGGTTCGTCGTTTCGCCCTCGTTCGGGAACTTCGCGGAGTGGACCCCGACGACGACCAGCTCGTCCGGGTACTCGGATTCGAGCCGCTCGAGATCCGGCAGGATGTGGATGCAGTTGATGCAGCCGTAGGTCCAGAAGTCCAGGAGCACGACCTTTCCCCGCAGGTCGTCCAGTGTGAGCGGTCCCGGCGTGTTGATCCACTCGAGGCCCGCCGGGAACTCCGGAGCATCGACGGTTCCTGCGAAGGACTCACCGGCGTACGACGTCGAGGTCGTGTCACCGGGTGCCGTCGCCTCGGGTGTGCCCTCCGACACAGGGGTACAGGCCGCAACGGCGATGGCAACGGACGTCAGGAGGAGGATCGATCTCATGGGCTCTCAGGGATGAGAACGCCACGTCGCGAAGTCGAGTTCCACCCTTCGCAGCATGTTCAGGAGCTGTTCTCCCGCCTCGGCGGCGCTCCTGGTGCCGGGCGCATACACACCGGCCGCAGCGACGAGCGCCGTGGCGGCGAGAACCAGTGCCTCGAGGTGTCCTGCGTGGTCGGCGGCGCCAACGACGCGGATTGCGTCGTCGGATCCGACACGCACGACTGCGCCCGCCCATTCGTCGTCGCGGGTCGCGACGAGCTGGCCCCCTGCCCTCCGCTTCGCCCGCATGGCTCCCACCGGTTCGGGGAAGACGACGTCCTCACCCCGTCTGCGGGGTTTGCCGGGCTCGGTCCACGCAACGGTCACGGGTTCTCCGGGAGCGGGGTTCGCGTTCGGGTGTGCCAGCAGAGCCGCGATCAGTGCTGATCCGACATTGGCGCCCGTGACGATCGGGACGGTTGCGGCACCGGGGGCGATGTCGGCATCGTCAGCCCACAGGACAATCGGAATGCCGGCGACCGAGCAGCGCGCGATCAGGTCGTGGTTGGCGCGTGACCTGTCGGTGACGGCGATGTCGAAACCGTCGACGTCGGAAGCGGTGCCCGATCGCGGGGTCCGCCGGGTGCCGGGGGCGTTCCACACCCCGACGAAGTCGACGTCGCCCTCGGCGAGGAGGACATATGCCGTCCGCTTGCCGACCTCGCTCGTTGATTCGAGGAGAACCCTCACGCCCCATCGACCTCGTCGGCGAGATCCCAGGAGCCCGGAGGCGTCGTCGGCGCGTCGGGGCCGAGGCGCCTTACCGCAACCGAAGCGAGCGCAACGGAAACGGCGACGGCGACTGTGGCGAGGAGCAGTCTCTTCATGTTCCGACGATAGCAAGCGGACACGTGGCGACCTACGGATGGCCGGGTCACCCGCGCACGGCTAGCATTCGCCGTGCGCCCGGGATGAAGGTCCCGGTGCCGCACAAGAGCGAAGTCCGGTGTGATCCCGGCGCTGTCCCGCAACTGTGATCCCCCGTAGGGGGTAGTCAGGTCGCCTCTCGTGCGGTGAGTGTCCGGCCCCCGGAGGAGTGGGCAGGAGCTGTGACCGAGCGGTCTCCTCCAGGGAGAGGAGATCCCCATGAAGCACCTGTCGATCCTGGTCGCTGCCCTCGCGCTCGGCGCGGGTGCATGTGGCGCCGGCTCATCACCCGGTGCGCCGCCACCGTCGACGCTCACGACGACCTCGTCACCGGTATCGACCACCGCCGCGCAGCAGGAGACCACGACTACCACGGCCGCGGATCAGGCGTTCCCCGTCACCATCGAGGCACCCAATGGCCCTGTCACCATCGATGCCCGCCCGACGCGCATCGTCTCGATCTCGCCCACCTCCACCGAGGTCCTCTTCGCGATCGGAGCGGGCTCCGAGGTCGTCGCCGTCGATACCCTGTCCAACCATCCCACGGATGCACCCACGACGGAACTCTCGGCATTCTCACCGAGTGTCGAGGCGATCGCGACGTTCGACCCCGATCTCGTCTTCCTGTCGTTCGATCCGAACGGCGACGTCATCCCCGGCCTCGAAGCCCTCGGGATTCCCGTGATCCTCCACCCGACAGCGACCGACCTCGCCGGCGCCTACCTCCAGTGGGAACAGACCGGAGCGGCAACGGGAAGGTCGGACGAAGCTCTCGCACTCGTCGCGAGGGTCCGGCAGGCCATCGATGAGTCCCTCTCGTCGGTCCCCGACAGCGCCTCCGATCTGACGTACTACTACGAGCTCGACCCGACGTACTACTCGTCGACGTCGTCGACCTTCGTCGGTGAGTTGCTGTCGGGAACGATGATGACGAACATCGCTGACCCGGCGGATGCCGACGGCTTCGGGTATCCGCAGCTCGCCGCCGAGTTCATCGTGGGATCCGATCCCGACGTGATCCTGCTCGCCGATACCAAGTGCTGCGGACAGTCCGCGGTCACGGTCGGTGAGAGGCCGGGATGGGACACCGTGACCGCCGTGCGAAGGGGAGCGATCGTCGAGCTCGATGATGACATCGCGTCGCGATGGGGTCCCCGGATCGTCCTCCTCGTCGAGGATGTCGTCGCTGCGATCCTCGCCCTCGAGTCGGTGGATGCGTGAACGCCGGACGTCCCACATCGACACACCTTCGTTGGTGGTGGGTCGTCGGGGGCGTCGCCGTGCTCGTGATGAGCGTGATCATCGCGGTGATGGTCGGCCCGTATGCCCTGTCGCCGGTCGCGATCATCCGCTCCACGCTGGGGCGGCTTCCCTTCGTGAGCCTGGACAGCGGACTGTCCGATCAGGGGGAGGCCATCCTGTGGCAGATCCGCATGCCGAGGGTCGTCCTCGGGGTCCTCGTCGGTTCCATGCTGTCGGTCGCAGGAACGGCCTATCAGGGCGTATTCCGGAACCCCCTCGCGGATCCGTATCTCCTCGGTGCGGGTGCGGGTGCGGGTCTGGGTGCGACGCTGGCGATCGCCTTCCTTCCGGCATCGAGTGCATGGTTCGTCGACCCGCTCCCCCTCGCGGCTTTCGTCGGTGCGCTCGGAGGCGTGTTCATGGCGTATGTGCTCGGATACAGTGTCCGATCCGGTCGGACCGCCGTGACACTGATCCTCGCCGGGGTGGCCGTTGCGGCGTTCCTCACTGCTGTGCAGACGTTCATCCAGCAGAGGCAGTCCGAGACCCTCCGTGAGGTCTACGGATGGATCCTGGGAAGCCTGGCAACGGCAGGGTGGTCCGAGGTCACCCTCGTCCTGCCGTACGTCGTCGTCTCACTCGGAGTGGTCCTTGCTGGTCGCAGGCTGATGGACGTCCTCGCCGTCGGGGACGTCGAGGCGTCGTCGCTCGGTGTCGATCCGAGGCGGATCCGGCTCGTCCTCGTCCTCTTCGCCACGCTGGGTACGGCGGCCGTCGTCGCCGTGTCCGGGCTGATCGGCTTCGTCGGGATCATCGTCCCCCACACGGTGCGCCTCCTCACGAACGCGTCGTACCGCATCATCGTCCCGCTGTCGATGCTCCTCGGAGGCGCGTTCCTCGTCCTTGCCGATGTGCTCGCGAGGACCGTGCAGGCGCCGTTCGAGGTTCCGATCGGTGTGATCACAGCCTTCTTCGGCGCTCCGTTCTTCGCTGTCATTCTCCGCACGAGCAAGGGGGTCGTGTCGTGACGCCCATCGTGCGCATGGATCGCGTCTGCGTCGTGTATGGGGATCGGAGCGCTGTCGACGACGTGACCCTGGACGTCGCGCCTGGCGAGTGGCTCACGATCGTCGGGCCGAACGGTGCAGGAAAGTCCTCCCTGCTCAGGACCGTCGTCGGTGAACGTCCGACATCGGGCGCGGTACGGATCGATGGGCATCCGGTCACGGGGTTGAGGGGACGCCAGCGAGCCCGCCTCGTCGCCTACGTTCCGCAGAACCCGACATTCCCGCCGGGGATGTCGGTCTTCGACTACGCGCTCTTGGGCCGCACTCCCCACATGGGGGCCCTCGCCGCAGAGTCGGGTGAGGACATCTCCGAGGTGTGGGCGGCGCTCGACGCACTCGATCTCATCGAATTCGCCGGTCGGGACGTCGGGACGTTGTCGGGTGGGGAGACCCAGCGCGTCGCCATGGCGCGGGTGCTCGCACAGGACGCCCCGGTCCTCGTGCTCGACGAGGCGACAGCGTCGCTCGACGTCGCTCGACAGCACCAGGTGCTCGAACTCGTCGACGCCGTGCGCACCCATCGCCGCATCGCAGTGCTCACCGCCATGCACGACCTCACCGCAGCTGCCCAGTTCTCGGATCGCGTTGCGATCATCGATCGGGGGCGGATCCGGATGGTGGGCGGGCCACGGGCCGTGCTCACCCAGGAGCTCCTCCGTGACGTCTATGAGCCGTCGGTGAGGGTGATCGACGTCGACGGCAGCACCGTCATCGTGTCGATGAGGGACAGGGAACACCGCTGATCTCCCGGGGCAGTGCCGACGGCGCGCGCCAGCACCGGGTCCTCGAGCCCATCTCGTGCGTACCGGTTCCGGGTACGCTCCGTCTTGCGTGACAGCGAGGTGATGCTGCATGGAGTCGATGCGCAGCGGTGTGATCCTTTTCGCCCTCACCGCGTCCGGCGTCACAGCCGGCCTCGTTGCCGCTGCTTCGGGCAACGAGACCGTACGCGATGCATTCTGGATCGCCACCATCCTCGTTGCACTGGTGCCTGTGACGTGGGGCATTGCCAAGGACCTCGTTGCCGGCCATGCCGGCGTCGATGTCGTTGCGATCCTGGCGATGGGTGGCGCCCTCCTCCTTGGGGAGCTCCTCGCAGGAGCGGTGATCGGATTGATGATGGCGACAGGCATTGCACTCGAGGCCTACGCAGGGTCGCGCGCCGAGAGGGAGCTCACGTCGCTCCTGGAACGAGCCCCCCGAAGCGCGAACCGCTATGACGGATCGACGCTGGAGTCGGTCCCGGTCGAGACCGTCGGCGTCGGTGATCGACTGCTGATCAAGTCCGGAGACGTTCTTCCCGTCGACGGAGTGGTTGCGAGTGCAGGGGCAGTACTCGATACCGCTGCGCTCACGGGTGAGTCTCGCCTCGTCTCGCATGAGCAGGGGGATCGTGTCGAGAGCGGTTCAATCAACGCCGGCAGCGCATTCGACCTGCGCGTCGTCGCGACAGCCGAGGAATCGACGTTCGCGGGAATCATCCGACTCGTCGAAGCTGCCCAGAAGTCCAAGTCCCCGTTCGTCCGCATGGCTGATCGCTACGCGGCGATCTTCGTCCCGATCGCCGTGGGTCTCTCCCTGCTCGCATGGGGCGTATCGGGGGATCCCGTTCGCGGCCTCGCAGTCCTCGTCGTCGCGACGCCGTGTCCCCTCCTTCTCGCTGCTCCCATCGCCGTCGTCGGGGGCATCTCGCGTTCGGCAAAGCGGGGCATCATCGTGAAGGGAGGGGCGTCGCTCGAACGGCTCGCGTCGGCAGAGGTGCTGCTACTCGACAAGACAGGGACCCTCACCATGGGCGTGCCCGACCTCAGCGAGATCACGGTATTCGGCGACCGCATCGATCGCATGGACGTACTTCGGTTCGCGGCCTCGCTCGACCAAGTGTCGTCGCATGTCCTCGCTCACGCGATCGTCTCCGCAGGACGACAGGCCGGGATCCACCTGTCATTTCCCGACGATGCCCAGGAGGTACCCGGATCCGGGCTACGGGGGCGCGTGGACGGTGTCGATATCCACCTCGGCACCCTCGAATGGGCACTCGGTGACTTGGAGCCGAACGACGATGTCCGAGCCTTCGTTCGGCGGAT
>JAWOGV010000024.1:0-4168 GCA_046496605.1 Acidimicrobiia bacterium
CGACCTCCGCCGGCTCACCCGTGTACTGCGGTTCGATGTCATCGTTGAACCACAGGACGTCGGCGGAACGCACGAGCCCCTCGTCCTCTCCGCCTGCAGCCACGGCGACGAGCGTCGTCGTCGTGGTGGTGTCCCCTGCGACGATCCCGCGAGTACGGTCCCCAACGCCATCGAGCAGCCCTGCCTCCCCACATGATGCGAGGGTGAGGCCGAGGAGGGCGAAGATGAGCACGAGCGAACGTTTCACCACCGAAGGATGGCACGGATCCCCCGTAACCGGCACCACCTACGCTTCCGACGATGACATCCACGCTCGATGTACTTCGCCAGCATCACACAGGCGATGGACCTCTCGACACGGCTGTGTCGAGGGCGATCCTGCATCGGGTCAACGAGGGCGAGCTCGGTGAGACCCTGGAGGTCGGCGCTCCGCATCACATCGCGGCATTCGGCAAGCACGACACCCTCACAGACGGGTTCGACACCGCGGTCGCCATCGCACGCAGCCACGGATACGAACCGGCTGTCCGCATCGCCGGCGGTCGGGCGGTGGTGTTCTCACCCACGATCGTCCGCTTCGCGTGGACGATCCCTTCACCGGACCCTGCGCGGACGATGCACGAGCGGTTCGGCATGCTCGCGAACGGTGTTGTCAGCGCCCTCGCATCGCTCGGCATCGCGTCTGCGATCGGCGAGATCCCGCAGGAGTATTGCGCCGGTCAGTACAGCGTGAACGTACGGGGCTCGCGCAAGGTCATGGGAGTGGGTCAGCGGCTCTCGCGATCGGCCGCTCAGATCGGCGGCATGATCGTCGTCGCGGACCCCGACGACAACAACAGGGTCCTCGTACCCATCTACCACGCTCTCGGCGTCCCCATCGATCCCTCAGCGACGGGTTCGCTCGCCGACGTCGCACCCGTCACCGTCGACGATGTCCTCGACGCACTGACCGCCGCCCTTGCGGAAGGACGAGCCACACGGTTGGCGGTGGCGGACCCATCGACGCTGGACCTTGCTCGCCGCCTTCGTTCCGATCATGACCCCGCGCATTTGCAGACGCGTCGGTGACCCCCGAAACTCAGCACATGCGATTCCTCATCATCAACGGCCCGAACCTCAACCTACTCGGTACGCGGGAACCCGAAACCTACGGCCTCGAGACGCTCCACGACCTCGCGGGTCAGTGGAGGCGGCGCTGCTCGGCCCTGTCGATCGGCATCGAGTCGTTCCAATCGAACCACGAGGGCGCCATCATCGACTACATCCAAGGGGAGGCCGGGCGATCCGACGCCGTCATCATCAACCCCGCTGCCCTCAGCCACTCCTCCTACGCGATCCACGATGCCCTCATCGCCGTCGACAAGCCGACGGTCGAGGTTCACATCTCGAACATCCACGAGCGCGAACCGTGGCGCCGGACATCGGTGACCGCTCCTGCCGCGGACCTCGTGATCGTCGGTCGGGGGACGGTCGGATATCTCAATGCGATCGATCACCTCTGGGCATCCCTCTCCGTACCGCCGACCATCGAGCACTACGGGGATGACGACGATCAGGTGTTCGAGTTCCGTGCACCGTCGAACCCGCGCGGAGTCGTGATTCTCATCCACGGTGGTTTCTGGCGCACGAACTGGGCGCGCGACATCATGGATCCCCTCGCTGTCGAGGTCCATCGCGCCGGATTCGCTACCGCCAACATCGAGTACCGAAGGGGCCCCCGGTCGTTCGAGACCTCGACCGGTGATGTCTGCTCCGCCGTCGACGCTGTCGTCGCCAATGCCGGGGCCCATGGCATACCCACGGACGATGTCTTCCTCGTGGGCCACTCGGCCGGTGGCTATCTCGCGATCCGCGAAGCCACGAGTCGAAGCACCGTACGGGCGATCGGCCTCGCACCCATCGTGGACCTCGACGGCATCTCGGCGATGCGCCCCGATGACGATCCGGTGGCCGCCTACCTGGGAGGATCCGTCGATGACCAGCCCGAGGCATGGGCGCGAGCGGCGATCCGCATCGATGCCGACCCGTCGATCGACCTCGTCCACGGAACCGGCGACGAGACCGTACCCATCGACCACTCCCGAACGCTTGCTGCGAGCCACGGATCCGTGCGGCTCTCCGAGATCGATGGCGCAGCACACATGGACCTCATCGATCCGAGTCATGCCTCTTTCGCGACGCTGGTCGCCGCCCTCGGCCGTTCGGCCTCCTGACGCGAGGTCAGCTTCCGCGCACGAGCTCTGCGATACGCCCGAGGCCCTCCTCGAGGTCCGCGTCGGCGAGTGCGAACGACAGCCTCGCGTACCCCGGAGCACCAAAGGCCTCACCGGGAACGATTGCGACGTTGATCTCATCGAGGAGAACCGCGGCAAGCTCCATCGTCGTCGACGCCACGGATTTCCCGAGTCGCCTTCCGAGCAGACCGGTGAGATTCGGGAACGCATAGAAGGCACCCTGGGGCTCGACACATGTCACGCCCTCGATCGCGTTCAACGCCTCGACCATCCTGATGCGCCTCCTGTCGAACGCCTCGCGCATCATCGCAGCGGCGTCGAGGCTGCCTGTGACCGCCTCGAGCGCTGCCATCTGCGCCACGTTGTTGACGTTCGATGACAGGTGCGACTGGATCCTGGTCGCGCCACGGGACACCTCGTCGGGACCGATCAGCCACCCGACCCGCCATCCGGTCATCGCATAGGTCTTGGCGACGCCATTGACCACGACGCAACGCTCCGCGACCTCAGGCGAGAGGACCGGCATCGAGTGGAACACCGCGTCGCCGTAGACGAGGTGCTCGTAGATCTCGTCCGTCATCACCCAGATGCCGCGTTCGACGGCCCACGCGGCGATCGCCATCATCTGGTCGGGGCTGTACACGGAGCCTGTCGGGTTCGAGGGGCTCACGAAGATCAGCATCTTCGTACGGTCGGTCACCGCGGCTTCGAGCTGATCGACCGTGACCGTGAAGTTCGTCGACTCGTCGGTCGCAAGGGGAATCGCCGTGCCACCGGCGAGCGCGACGGCCTCCGGGTAGGTCACCCAGTACGGAGCGGGGAGGAGTACCTCGTCACCGGGATCGAGGAGCACCTGGCACGCGAGGTAGACGGCCTGTTTTCCGCCATTCGTGACAACGACCTGGGACGGCGCGACCTCGTACGCCGAGTCCCTCATCGTCTTCGACGCGATGCCCGCACGGAGCTCGGGAAGTCCCGCTGCGGGCGAGTATCTATGCGACACGGGGTTGCGGGCAGCGACGATCGCCGCCTCGACGATGGCGTCCGGCGTCGGGAAGTCCGGTTCTCCCGCCCCGAATCCGATGACCGGCTTGCCCTCCGCACGCAGCGCGGCGGCCTTGTTCGTGATGGCGAGCGTGGCTGATGGCTCGACCAAGAGCGCTCGCCGTGAGATCGATTCGCGATTCGCCACTGGGGCTACTCTCCCTGTCCACTCGAGTGCTGGGAACACTAGACCCCGCCGACGATGAGCCAGCCGCTGGTTGGCCGGAGGTTCTCCCGGACATGACCGCAGCGATCACCATCCCTCCGCACCTCCTTCCTGGGGACGGCCGGTTCGGCTCGGGTCCGAGTCGGGTCTCCCAACAAGCCCTGTCCGCGCTCAGCGAGCGAGGAACCGCCTACATGGGGACGAGTCACCGCAAGCCCACCGTCAAGCAGGTCGTTTCACGGATCCGATCCGGTCTCGGGGACCTGTACGCCCTTCCCGAGGGCTACGAGGTCGTCCTCGGCGTCGGTGGTGCCACGGCATTCTGGGACGCGGCTGCGTTCGGCCTCATCGAGCACCGAAGTGCCCACTACGTGTGCGGCGAGTTCTCGGCGAAATTCGCCGCCGTCGTCACGGGCGCACCCCACCTGGACGAACCCGTGGTGATCTCTGCCACACCGCCCGGTGCACCCGAGCCGACGTCCATCGCCGGAATCGACGTCGCCGCCTTCATCCACAACGAGACGTCGACCGGTGTCCGCGCCGACTGGGCCCGCTTCGGGGACGAACTCATCGTGGTCGACGGCACCTCCGCTGCCGGTGCAGTTCCCATCGATCCATCGACGGTCGACGCGTACTACTTCTCCCCGCAGAAGGCATTCGGCTCGGAAGGAGGCCTGTGGCTGGCCCTCATGAGTCCGAGTGCCATCGATCGTGTCGGGAGCAT
>JAWOGV010000202.1:0-3336 GCA_046496605.1 Acidimicrobiia bacterium
GAACGAGGTAGCCCATCGATGGCGAACTTGAAGTAGAGGGTCTCGTCCTGGTGCCCGTCGACTCGTAGGTACCAATCAAAGCTTTCGTACCCAAACCCACCGTCGCCATTGTTCATCTGATACGAGACCTCGTCGTCCAGGAATCCATGTCCTACGAACTCGGCAGGGTTCACGTCGAGGACCAACTCTCCTCCCGTGAGGTTGTTGACTTGTGCGTCAGGATCCCCAGCCACTCGCGCGAAGAACGATTCCACGGGTTCGAGCATGAACCACACGGATAGCCGCCCAGGAACGCCCCACCCTCGTACGCATGATGTTCTTCGACAGGAGGGCGAACACCGTCATCAGCACGAGGAGGAGGAAGTAGGTCTTCACCTCCGCCGACATCTCGTCGACCTGCACCCACGGCAGGAGGTTCACCGGCCGCAGGAACCACCACAGGGGTCCGTCCTGCGCGAACGAGACGAGGGGATCCATGTCCTTCCACAGGACGATCTCGAGAGGCGGCCACCTCCTCCCAATGCCTGGGGTGCCGGTGATCGAGTTGAAGTTCCTGAAGAGATGCTGCCCGATGAACACGAGCCCGAGCGTTGCGAATGCCAGATAGAGGCCCCTGATCCTCACGCCGAGCGGGGCGACTGCGATACCGATCACGGCGGCGACGATGCCTGCTGCGGGGAGCCAGATCCACATCGGGAGGCCGAGGCCCCACGTCGTGTTCCCTGACTCGCCACCGAGCAGCACCGCCGTGTAGGCGCCGACGGCGAGGAAGAATGCGTGACCGAGGGACACCTGTCCGGCGACGCCGGTCAGGAGGTTCAGCCCGAGCGCGCCGATCGCGAAGATCAGGGTCCGGTTGATGAGGATCAGCCACCCGCTGTCCCCGAGGTAGCCGAAGAACGGGAGGGCCGCGAGGGGCGCAAGAATGGCGATGACCGCGAGCAGCACCATCGAGATTCGCTTGGTCGTCGACGGGAACAGCGACATCTCGGACTCGTACGACGTGAAGAGATTCGGTCGACCCCTCATACGCGACGGATCTCCTCTGTGCCGAACAGCCCGTATGGCCTCACGAGCAGGATCACCATCATCAGCAGCCACGGAACGATGCCCGAGAACCCGATGCCGAGCCACGAGACGCTCCCGAGATACACGCCAGCGAACACCTCGGCGATCCCGACGAGGAGGCCAGCGACGATCGCGCCCGCGATCGAATCGAGGCCTCCGATGATGACGACGGGGAACGCACGGAAGGCGATGAAGGCGGTGAGCGGGCTTACACCCGCCGCTCGCGGGGCAACGGAGGAGAAGATGCCTCCGACCGCTGCGAGCGCGGCACCGATCGCCCACGCGATCGCGAACACCTTGCCCACCGAGATCCCCTGTGCCATGGCGGCTTCCTGGTCGAAGGCGGTTGCCCGAACGGCGATGCCGGTGCGTGATCTGAAGAAGACCAGGAGCATGAGCATGACCGCGATGAGGACGCCGACGGTCAGGAGCTGGGTGTGAGCAACCCGCAATGGCCCGATCACCCAGATCGAGGCACCCCACGGGTCGCCGAGCCCCCGGATCGTGTTGTCCATGAGATCGTTGCTGATGGTCCTGATGATGAGATCGAGACCGAGGGTGATCATCGCCACCGCGAACAGCGGTTCACCGATCATGGGACGGATCGTCACGCGTTCGACGACCATGCCGACGATGCCGGTGGCGACGATCGCGAGGAGCGCGGCGAGGGTCCATGAGATCCACGCAGGCATGTCTCCCATCCAACGTCCCGGGATGTCCACCACGGTCGCGAAGTACACGACGAAGAATGCGCCCAGGGCGGCGATCGCACCGTGCGCGAAGTTCACGACCTGGGTCGCTTTGAAGATGATCACGAAGCCGAGGGCGAGAAGCGCGTAGATCGCACCCAGTGCGATGCCGGAGGTCAGCGCGTTGACGAACTTCTCAAGGTCCGTCTGTCCAGCGGCCTGGCCGATCACCACGAGCGCGATCACGAGTACATCGACTCCACGAGATCTCCGAACATGTCTTCCATGGCGCTTCGCTTGATCTTCTGCGTGGCCGTGAGCTCCCCGTCCTCGTGGTCCAGTTCCTTCGGGATCATGCGGAACACCTTGATCTGTTCCGCCCTGGCGAACCTCTCGTTGGTCTTGTTGACGACCCCTTGGATGAGCTCGATGACCTCCTCCTTCTCGGAGAGGTCGCGATAGGTGGTGTACGGGATCTGCCTGCGAAGCGCCCAGTCCCCGACGACGTCGAACTCGATGCCGATCAACGCAGCGAGGTACTTCCGGCCGTCGCCGATGACCATCGCCTCCTTGACGTAGGGAGACGTCTTCAGGCTGTTCTCGATCTCCGACGGCGAGATGTTTTTGCCGCCCGAGGTGATGATGATGTGCTTGATGCGATCGATGATCTTGACGTGCGTTCCGTCGACCCACACACCGACGTCGCCCGTCTTCAACCACCCGTCCTGCGTGAAGGTCTCGGCGGTGGCCTCCGGCTTGTTCCAGTAGCCGGGGAACACCGCAGGGTGCTTCGTCTGGATCTCGCCATTCTCGGGATCAATGCGGAACCCGATCGACGCGTACGGCTCGCCCACCGTTCCGACCTTCACACGCCCGTCGAAGTTCGTCGTTGCACAGGCGGTGTTCTCCGTCATGCCGTACAGCTCGTAGACCGGGATTCCGAGCCCCATGAAGAACTCGAGGACCTCGGGTGCGATCGGCGCGGCACCCGACGATGCGTACCTGCAATGGCGAAGTCCGATCCGTGTGCGGAGCGAGCGGAAGAAGATCGGGCTGCCGACCCAGTACGCCAGCTTCGCGCCGAGCGTGAAGTCGCCATCGTTCTCGACCCGCTTCGCACCGATGTATGCCGCGAGCTTCAGGCCGAATGCCGACGTGAGCCGCTTGAGCCTCGTCGCGTCCTGGAGCCGGATGAGAACGCCCGCATGGATGCGCTCCCAGATGCGCGGTACCGCGAAGAAAATGGTCGGCTGTACCTCTCGCAGGTTCATCTGCACGGTGTCGATGGACTCCGCGAAGTTGAGGATCGGGCCGTTGTACGCCATGGACCACGACGAGAACAACCGTTCCGCGACGTGGCAGAGGGGCAGGTAGGTCAGCTTCTCGTCCGTCGTGTTCTCCCCCTTCGCCGCGGCGAAGCGTGAAGGGTCGTTCAGGATCCCGCCACCCGGAGCACCACCTGGCGGTGCGCCACTTCGGTGCGTGAGACCTCCAGCAGCACCTCCCGGCCCACCATCCGGGTGGCGAGTTCGGAACGAGATGAAATCGCAATCCAAGGCAAGGAGCGGATCGTGGTAGA
>JAWOGV010000214.1:0-2520 GCA_046496605.1 Acidimicrobiia bacterium
GAAGCCTGACAGCGCTGCTTCATCGCCCCCGTCCTCATTCCGAGTCTCGTCCTCCCTTCAGGGGGGACGGGCGAACGAAGTGAGCCAGGGGGGCCGCGAGCCTGTGTGACTAGCGCGACCGTGCGTCGAACAACGGTCATCGATGATCGAGCGCCGATTGCCGATATCCGTTGGATGGAACAGACCGTCACGGATCAGGTGGAAGCCCCACCCGAGTGCGTGGTGTGTCGGCGACCAGCCGTGACGATCGACCGCCAGGACGCCCCGATGTGTGCGAAGCACGCCGCCATCTTCATCACGGCCGACCGACGCGAGACGGTCGCTGAGAAGGGGCGCATCGTCCGCTGATCGCCGCTGCCTCTCGCTGACTCGCACGGATCCGCGCTCGCCCCGACCGGTTCGGACCTGCCAACCGGGGCGCGGCGCCACCTCCGGGGACGAGGTACCTTTGTGCCACATGAAGTATCGAATGAACGACGAAACCATCGACGGCCAGATCGCCTCGCTCATCGATCTCGCCGCGGACCCCGCAACCCCTCCGCGCGATCGTGACATCATCGCCGAGATCATCGTCACAGCCCTGAAGCTGCTCAGGGATGGTGCGGACCGCGGAGACATGAAAATGATGAACACCGCTCTGAAGGAGCTGCGGTACTCATCCATCGTCTTTGGACCCCACCGTGGCGTGCGAAAGATCGCCGTGTACGGATCGGCACGCACCCCGCCGGACCTACCGAACTACCGACTCGCCGAGGAGTTCGGCCGGCGCATGGCACATGACGAGGGATGGATGGTGATCACGGGCGCAGGTCCCGGCATCATGGAGGCCGTCAACCGCGGGGCGGGTCTCGATGCCTCGTTCGGCGTCAACATCCGCCTGCCGTTCGAAAACGGGGCGAACGAGTACCTGTCCCCCGGCAAGGTCATCAACTTCAAGTACTTCTTCACCCGGAAGGTGCAGTTCGTGAAGGAGGCCGACGCGTTCGCGCTGTTCCCTGGCGGTTGGGGAACCATGGACGAGGCGTTCGAGCTCCTCACACTCATCCAGACCGGGAAGTCCGACATGCATCCGATCGTGCTCCTCGAGGCGGAGGGAACGGATTTCTGGGAGTCGTGGGAGGCACTGAGTGACACCCTTCTCGCCCATGGCATGATCGCCGAGGCCGACAAGAACCTGTACGCGATCGTCTCGACGATCGACGAGGCGGTCGATGAGGTGACCCGCTTCTTCGCCGTGTACCACTCACAGCGGTTCGTCGACGACCTCCTCGTGCTCCGGCTCTCGACGGACATCCCCGACGAACTCGTTCAGGATCTCAACCGCGAGTTCGCGGACATCGTCACGGTGGGAGAGATCCAGCGGACCGCCGCTCTCGACGCGGAGGTCGCAACGGACGACCACGTGATGCTTCCTCGACTCGCGTTCGCGTTCGACAGACGCAGCTACGGCAGGCTGCGCGCCCTCATCGATCGGATCAACGGGGCAGGGGGCGCGATCCTGGGTGATGGTGCGACTGGCGCGATCCTGGATGACGGTGCGACTGGCGCGATCCTGGATGACGGTGCGACTGGCGCGATCCTGGGTGATGGTGCGACTGGCGCGATCCCATCCGATGGTGCAGGGCCACCTGATCGTGGCGCGGCCACCTGATCGTGCAGCGGCCACCTGACGTGCAGCGAACGCCAAAAGGGGCCCACATCGTCCAACAGACGGTGGTGCATTAGAATCAGCCGGATGCGGGAGATCCTATCCGACCTGGTCGCGGAGCAGCAGCAGCTCGACCAGTTCCTCCAGACGTTGCGTGATCGCCAGTGGCCGACGAGGACGCCGGCCGAGGGTTGGTCGATCCAGGACACGGTCAGCCACCTCGCGTTCACGGAGGCGTTCGCCGCCGAGGTCCTCGCGCAGGGAAGGTCGAGAATCGAGTCCGAGAACATCACGGACATGGACGAATGGACCCACCGCGGTGTCGAGAAGGGCCGCGGCCGCCGGCATCAGGAGATCATCGAGTGGTGGCGGTTCGGTCGCGCGGACGTCGTTGAGGCGCTGTCCCGTATGCTCGCATCGGACCGGGTCCCGTGGCTCTACGGTGACATGAGCGCTCGATCGTTCGCGACGGTTCGTCTCATGGAGACGTGGGCCCACGGCCTCGACATCAAGGCTGCGATCCTCGGCCGCATGACACCGCTCCCCGAGCCTCCCGACGGTGATGAGGTCTACGACGACCCGCTCGCCGAGACGACTCGGCTGCGCCACATCGCTGCGCTCGGCCAGAAGACACTCCCGTTCGCCTTCGAACAGGCCGGGGAGGAATTCCCTGCATCCGGGATCAGGGTCGAGGTCATGGGCCCGCTGTATGCGACATGGCGATACGGGCCGGAGGACACCGACCAGGTGATCAAGGGCATGGCGGGCGACTGGTGCAGATTGGTCGTGCGGCGGGTGGCCGCCGAGGACACCGGCCTCAAGGCGGTCGGCGAGTATGCGGAGAGAGCCCTCGCCATCGCTAGGGCCTACTA
>JAWOGV010000271.1:0-3243 GCA_046496605.1 Acidimicrobiia bacterium
GTTCGATGCTGGCGTTCGGCTCGGCTCGCTCCGCGATGCGGGCGGCGGTCGATCTCCAGCGGGCGTGTTCCGGCGAGCGATTCGAGGTCCGCATCGGCATCCACACGGGCGAGGTCATCCGCACGAGCGACGATCTGTTCGGCCTGACGGTCAACAAGGCGGCACGGGTCGCGATGGCGGCGGATCCCGGCGGCATCATGGTGTCGTCGACCACCCAGGACCTGGCCGGGTCCCTCGCCGGTATCCGAGTGGGCGAACCGAGGATCATCGCCCTCAAGGGCTTCTCCGACAAGCATCAGGTCTTCCCGATCGAGTGGGACTGAGGCCGGCGTCGCCGTTGCGCACGCGCGGCGTGGACCGAGTGTGTCGAGTGCGTGTCGTGCAGCCCGCTCGGCGCGTTCTCGTCCTCAGCGACACTCGGAGTTCGGGAAGTCGAAGCGGCATCCTGCATCCCACAGTGAACGCTGGTTGCCGTGTGCGGGGATGCCGCCTGCGTCCTTGAGCATCCTGGCGAGGTGCATCAGGTTCCACGTCATGAAGGTCGTGTTCCGGTTCGTGAAGTCGTTCTCGGGTCCCCCCGAGCCCTCGTCGAGGTACGAAGGCCCTGGCCCCGCTTCCCCGATCCATGCGGCGTCGGCCTGGGGCGGGATCGTGTAACCCAGGTGCTGGAGCGAGTAGAGGATGTTCATCGCACAGTGCTTGGCTCCGTCCTCGTTCCCGGTGATGAGGCACCCCCCGACCTTGCCGTAGTAGGCGTATTGACCCTCGTCGTTGAGCAGGTGCGAGTTCCCGTACAGCCGCTCGATCACCCTCGTACACACGGACGTCTTGTCACCCAGCCAGATCGCCGAGCCGAGCACGAGGATGTCCGCACCCTGCACCCTCTCATAGATCCCCGGCCACGCGTCCGTGTCCCAGCCGTGCTCGGTCATGTCGGGCCAAACACCCGGGGCGATGTCGTGGTCGACGGCTCGGATGATCTCCGTGGTGACCCCGTTCTCGGACATGATCGCCTCGGAGACGTCGATCAGACCCCTCGTGTGGGACACCTCCGGTGACCGCTTCAGCGTGCAGTTGATGAAGAGCGCCGTCAGGTCGGAGTAGTCGACGTCGAGACCGTCGGTGACTGGGCTGGTGGCAGGTGATTCGGGCATGACACGATGCTAAACGGCTGCCACTGCCGTCCTCACGCGCGCATGCCTGGTGTCTATCGTGTTTGCATGGTGGAGTCACCCGACAGCGGCGGCGTATCGCAGCGGGCGCGGCGCATGGTCACGGAGTCCACGATCGCCCCCTACATGGTCGAGCACATCGAACGCTCGGCGGCCCCGCGCGACCCGGACTATCTGTGCCTGGCGGTCGCCGAGAACCACCTGATGTGGGACATCATCTCCGAGAAGGCGAACGCGGTCCGCAACGTCGGGCCTGCGGCCTTCGGCTACGAGGACATGCGGGGCTCCGTCGCTCTGCGTGCGATGCTCGCGCGCTTCCTCGGCGACCGGCTGTTCGGGTGCGAGGTCGACGTGGACTCTGTCGCCGTGATGGCTGGCGCAGGCTCCGTCGTCGAGGCGCTCGCCTGGGCGCTCGTGGACCCGGGAGGGGGAGTGCTCGTCCCCACCCCGAGCTACGCGGGCTACTGGAACGACATCGAGGCGCGTGCTGGCCTTGTCGCCGTCCCGGCACACACGCGGCCCGAGACCGGCTTCCGCATCTCCGAGGACGTCCTCACCTCGGCGGCCGACGCTTCAGTGATCCCGATCGGGGCGCTGTTGCTGACGAATCCCTCCAACCCCCTCGGGAGGACGCTGACCGACGACGAGGTGAGGCTCTCCATCGATTGGGCGCGCGGGCGTGGCGTGCCGATCATCATGAACGAGGTCTATGGGCTGTCGATCCACGGTGACGCGCCTTTCCGGTCGGCTGCATCGATGCTCGGCGGCATCCCCGACGACGTCCACTTCATCTGGGCGTTCTCCAAGGACTTCGCCTCCAGTGGCCTGCGCGGCGGGGTGGCCGTCACATCGAACCGGATGGTGCACGACGTGTTGATGCAGCACCTGTACTTCTCGGCGGTCTCTGGCGACACCCAGCACCTGATGGCGTCGATGCTCGACGATGCGGAGTGGTGTTCGCGGTACCTCGCCGCATTGCGTCAGCGGTTGGGGGCGTCGTATGAGGTCGCCAGGTCGACGCTCGAGGCGTGCGGCATCCCGTCGATCCGCGGTGACTCCGGCATCTTCCTCCTCGCCGACTGCCGGCATCACCTCGACGCTCCCACCTGGGAGGCCGAGGATCGCCTCTGGCGAGGCATCCTGGAGAGAACAGGCGTCAACCTGACGCCCGGATCGGCATGCCGCATCGTCGAACCCGGCTACCTGCGAGTGTGCCATGCCTCGGCACCGACGGAGGTCGTCCGGGCCGGCTTGGAGCGCGCTGCCGCCGCGCTTTCACACTGACGGACGCGTCACACCTTCCAACAGGGACGTCTGAGCGCCTGCTGGGCCGTGAACTGAGCCACCGTCACAGCAAGAATCTGAGCCGGTTAGTGTCAGGTTCCGTGGTCCGGCGTGGAATATGGGCGTCGGATGACCGGTTGCACACGCTCCAATCGTGAAGGACAGAGACTCATGGCCGATACCCGAGAACTGACACTCCCCGTACTTCCCCTCCGCAATGGCGTGGTCTTCCCGCACATGGTGGTGACGCTCCGGATCGAGACCGATGAGGGAGCTAAGGCCGTGGCTGCCTCTCGCGAGTCCGATGGGCTCGTCCTGCTCGTACCGAGGGTCGGTGGGAACTATGCCGGTGTCGGAACCGTCGCGCGCATCCAGAACGATGACGACGCAGCCGTCCTGGTCGAGGGAATCGCCAGGGCTCGAGTCGGTGTGGGTCGGACAGGGGACAACGGTGCGCTGTGGGTCGACGCCGAGCAGTACCCCGACGCAGACGTCATCGATGACGCGCTCGAGGAACTCGCAAGCGAGTATCGGGCCGTGGTCCGCGAGGTCCTCGATCAGCGCGGGATGGGGGCCGTTGCGGAGCGCATCCTCGGGATCGAGGACCCCAGCCAGCTCGCCGACCTCGCCGTCTATTCGCCCGACCTCTCACTCGAGCAGAAGGTCGAACTCCTCGAGGCTGTCGACGTGCGTGAGCGCCTCGGGAAGTTGATGACCTGGATGGGGGAGGTGCTCGCTGATCTCACCCTCCGCAAGAAGGTGCGTGACAGCGCAACCGAGCGGATCG
>JAWOGV010000284.1:0-4079 GCA_046496605.1 Acidimicrobiia bacterium
CCGGGCGAGATGCAGGTGAACCCGACGAAGGGCAAGGAGCTCACCAACATCCGTACCCACTCGACGGACGAGGCGATCAAGCTGAAGCCGCCCCGTGACCTGACCCTGGACATCGCGATCGAGTGGATCTCCGACGACGAGCTGGTCGAGGTCACGCCGAAGTCCGTCCGCGTTCGCAAGCGCTATCTGACCGAGTCCGAACGGCGCCGACGCAAGCAGAAGTAGGTGGCGGCGAGGTCGTTGGCCGACGGCATGCTCTCCGCAATGATGATGGGATGAATGCGCGGATCCTCGTCAGCCAACCGGATGGAACCGTCGCGCTCGAGGAGGAGCGGATCGTTTCCGTGCCTCGTCCGCGGTGGACGTGGATCGACATCGAGGTGGGCGGTTCCCCGAGCGAGGAGGTTGCGTCCTACCTCGATTTCCTCAGCCTCGATCCCCTTGGCCTGCGTGATGCTGTCGACGAGTCCGACCTTCCGAAGGTCGACGACTTCGGGTCACAGATGCTCATCGTCCTGCATGGCCTGCGGATCGGCGAGGTCCAGACGTACGAGATCGATTGCTTCCTGACGAACGACACGCTCGTGACGATCCGGCATGAGGCAGCGCCGGCGATCGACGCTCTGTGGAGTGAGGTCCAGACCAACGCGGCGCTCGCCTCAGGCACGGTCGATATCCTCGCCGGCCATCTCGCCGACGTCGTCGCACGGCGCCTCCTGGCGGTCCTCGAACAGTTCGATGACAAAGTGGACGGTCTCATCGAGCTCGCGCTGACAGCGGACGTCCGCACGATTGGTGAGATCACGGCGATCCGATCGGATCTCTCGGCCCTGCGACGCATCGTCCATCCACAGCGTGAGGTGTTCGACCTCCTCCGGAGCAGCTCGTCGGCACTCATCACGGCGGAGGGTCGGCGCAGGTTCTCGGATGTGTTCGATGTCGCCGATCGTGCAGCGACCGAGCTCATCATCGCACGCGGG
Organism: Acidimicrobiia bacterium; assembly: GCA_046496605.1. Taxonomy (GTDB): domain Bacteria; phylum Actinomycetota; class Acidimicrobiia; order Spongiisociales; family UBA5794; genus SZUA-442. The sequence goes on from JAWOGV010000284.1 coordinate 981, forward strand.
TTCCTGGCGGAGACCCTGGATGCATACCGCGGCGCCGAGGCCCGAAAGGCCACGGACGTGACGAAGGTCCTGACGGTCTATGCGGCCATCATGCTCCCGCTCAGCTTGATCACCGGCTTCTTCGGCATGAACTTCGTGTCGATGCCGGGACTCGACGTGGAGTGGGGATGGATCGTGGTCGTCGTGGTGATGATCGTGATCGCGGCCTTGTCCCTCGGCGTGTTCATTGCAGCGGATTGGATCCGTCGACCCTCGGGACGGGCTGCGGGGGCAACGTTGGGAAGGGGACTGATCGAGGCGGCGTGGACTCCCGCCCACGTCACGGGAGCCGTTCTCGAGATCTCCACCATGCCGTTGCGGGCCTCATCGCCTGCGAGGAGGCTGCCGGACGATCCACGCGATCCACAGCGGTAGGCGTCGGCCGGATGCTCGTCGGCGGTACTCTCACGCCGCCATGGCCAGACTCCGCATCATGTCGGCGAACCTGCTCGTCGATCGAGCCGACCCCGACGACCTGCGACGCGCCATCGCGGATTCGCGGCCCGACGTCATGGCCGTCCAGGAACTGGGTCCGGGCCTGGCGGGGGTGATCGCCGCCTCCCACCCCCACGGACACCTCGATCCGCGTGAGGATGGCTTCGGACTGGGGATCGCGACACGCCATCCCGTTGAAGTGCAGCCCGTGGGGCTCCCAACGCGGTCCGGATGGTCCGCAGTCCTCAAGCCGGCTTCCTGGCCGGGACTCGACACGCCATTCGAGGTCGTCAACGTGCATCTCGCCAACCCGATCGATTGGCCATGGTCCGCGTCCCGAGCGGCGAGACGGGGTCAGGTCGCCCACCTGACGGAACGCTATGGGGAACGCGCCGGTGCGCGGGTGATCGTCGGGGACATGAACTCGACGCCTCGGTGGCGGGAGTACAAGGGGCTCTCCGCCCTCGGGACCGATGCAGCACGCCACACCCGTACCGCAGGGGCGACCTGGTCACACTTTCTCGGCGGACCCCGATGGCTCCGCATCGACCACGCCTTCGTCGCCGGAGCCACGCCGACATCGACCGAGGTGGTACGCATCGCCGGCACCGACCACAGCGCACTGATCGTCGATATCGAGGTGTGACCTCGCGCGCCGGTAGGAGACCTCCTCGGCCCGGTCTGCGCCTGCACCGATCCCGGATCATCGAAGTGTGGGACACTTCGGCATGGCTTTCGACGATGAACTGACGGCGCGCCTGGACGGCTTGCTGCGACGGGCGGTGGCCCGGGGGCGCCACGTGCGCCACGGCCTGGTGGGGGTGGCTACAGAAGACGGTGGCTGGCAGTGGACGGCAGCGCACGGAGTGCTCGATCCGGAGGGGACATCCGCCACCCCCGCTTCCCGGTATCCCATCGCTTCCGTCACGAAGCTCTTCACGGCAGTGATCACCATGCGTCTCGTCGAATCAGGCCACCTCGGTCTGGAGGACCGGATGGTCGACCACCTTCCTGACGACTTCACCGCCGGCCTCCACATCCTCGACGGGGTCGATCGGACCGACGACATCACGATCGCTCACCTTCTCAGCCATACATCGGGCCTCCCCGACTATTACGAGGGGGCGCCTCGAGGCCATCCGAGTCCCCAGGCGCGGCTTCTGGCCGGCGAGGACGCGCCGGTTCCCTTCGACGAGGTCATCCGGCTGGTGCGTGACGAACTCTCTCCCCACTTCCCGCCACAGGATCTCGCCGCTGTGAAAGCCAAGGCGCGCTATGCGGACACCAACTACCAGTTGCTCGGGGCGATCCTCGAGCGGCGAACAGGCCTGCCGTTGCACCAACTGTTCGCTGACCATGTCTTCGTTCCGCTGGGGCTCGATTCGACATCCTCCTATCCACATCCGCCAGCGTCGGGGGCAAGCCCCGAGCCTGAAGCCCGGGTGTGGGCGAAAGGCGTCGTGCTGCAACCGGGCGGTGCGCTCACCCACCAGAAGGCCGATGGCGGAATCATCTCCACGCTCGACGACCAGCTCCGGTTCATGACTGCGGTGGTGAGTGGCCGGGTCTTCAACGAGCCCGGGACCTGGCCCCGGATGTGGACGCGGACCAACCGGGTGTTCTTCCCGGTGGAGTACGGATTGGGAGTGATGCGTTACGCCCCCGCTCGCTGGATGTCGCCGCTGTTCCCCGTTCCGCCGCTGATCGGACACACCGGCTCAACAGCCACGTGGCTGTTCCATTGCCCGGATCTGTCCGTCGTCGTTGCGGGGACCTTCGATGTGGCGCAGCCACCGCTGCCCTTCCGCTTCGTGCCCAGGGTCCTCCGAGCGGTGGCCTCGGCGGAGAAGTAGATCCACTCGAATGGCGGACCCCGGCCATGCTGGCGAGCCAGCATGCCGACCCAACCGGGAGGATCGGGCGTCAGATCTCGGCGATGAATGGCGCAGCGAGCTGAAGCGTCGCGGCCGCTGCCACATCGGCACCGGGGAGCGCAGGGTTCCATGACGACACCGAGAAGGCGACGACGCGACTCGAGACGGCGAGGTGGATCAGGTCCCTACGCACCGCTTCGAGCGAGGGCCCGTCCGGAGCGGGGTAGTTCATCGCCGGCATGTGTTGGGGGTCGACGACGTCGGCATCGACATGGACGTAGATCGGGCCCTCGGGTGGGATGGTGTGGGCGACGCTGTCGACGGAGACGACGAGGATCCCAGATTCCGCGATCGCCTCATCCTCACCCGGATCGAGGCTCCGCCCGTCGACGAGCACCACCCGATCGTCGGGAAGGGGGGTCAGGCCAGCACCCCGAACGATCGTCTGCTCACCTCGACCCGTCACCATCGCCAGGGGCATGCCTCCAATGAAACCCGACGGTGATGTTTCCCAGGTGTTGAAGTCACCGTGGGCGTCGAAGAAGAAGAGTGTCGGGAAGATGCCCCGACGCTCTTCTTCTTCGACGCCCACGGGGACTTCAACACCTGGGAGACATCACCGTCGGGTTTCATCGGAGGCATGCCCCTGGCGATGGCGACCGGTCGGGGGGAGCAGACGATCGTTCGCGGTGCAGGCCTGACCCCCCTTCCCGACGATCGGGTCGTGCTCGTCGACGGGCGGAGCCTCGAT
>JAWOGV010000006.1:0-20466 GCA_046496605.1 Acidimicrobiia bacterium
CCCCACGCCGATCTGCTCAGGCTCCGGTACCGGCAGTTGGAGGGCGTCGGTGCCGACGTTGATCGTCGATCCGCTCGGCAGGATGATCTGGTAGTACACCGCGTCGAAAGCGCCTGCGCGACCCGGATTGAGGAGGGCGCCGACCCTGCTCCCAGCTCGGAACAAGTTGGCCGGAAAGTCCCTCTCGGGAGCCCTCTCGATGATCGAAGCTCGCGCAAGCAGGCTCTCATCGATCGGATCGAGGACCTGCTGGCGCGCCGCCACGAAGGAACCGAGGGTGACGACGACGACCGTGACACCGACCGCCACTGCGGTGGCGACCGTGATGCGCCTGCGAATCGTCATGTGTCCGCTCGCAGCACGTACCCGACACCCCGCACCGTGTGGATGATGCGGCGTTCCCCACCGGACTCCGTCTTGCGTCGAAGGTAGCCGATGTACACATCGAGCGAGTTCGACGTCGTCTGGAAGTCGATCCCCCAGATCTCCTCGTAAAGGGTGTCGCGGTCGAGGACGATGCCTGGCGCCCTCGCCAACAGGACGAGGAGATCGAACTCGGTCTTCGTGAGTTGGAGGTCCCGTTCCCCTCTCGTCGCCGTTCGGGCTGCGGGGTCGATCATGAGATCGCCGAAGCCGATCACGGACGACACGTCCCCTCCTGCTCTCCTCAGCAGTGCACGGACCCGTGCGAGGAGCTCATCGAGTGCGAACGGTTTCGTAAGGTAGTCGTCGGCACCCGCATCGAGGCCCTCGACCCTGTCGCCGACCGCCACCTTCGCCGTGAGCATGAGGATCGGAACGGTGTCGCCGGATGCCCGGATGCGCCTGCACGTCTCGATTCCGTCGAGATGGGGCATCATGACGTCGAGCACGACGAGATCGATGTCATGGGCGCGGATCGCAGACAACGCAACGGCGCCGTCGGTGGCCGTGTCGATGTCATACCCCTCGAACGACAGGGCGCGTTGGAGTGCCTCGCGTACGGCGGCGTCGTCCTCGACGACGAGGATCCGGGAAGGGGCGGCGCTCATCGGTCCCATCGTACGGTTGGCACCTGAAAGAGCCGTGAACACTTCGTGAGAGGGGCATGAGGGATCGGGTCGACGCGGCGCCGGTACGCTCCCCATCCGTGAGCTGGTCCATCGAAGAACGTACCGTCATCGTGACAGGCGGCAACTCCGGAATCGGACGAGCGACGGCCAGTGCCCTCGGTCGTGCGGGTGCCCACGTCGTCATCACCGCTCGTGATCCGGACCGCGGGACGAGGGCTGCCGAGGAGATCGCAGAGGAATCGGGCGGCAGAGTCGATGCGATGTTCCTCGACCTCGAGGATCGGGATTCGATTCGTTCGTTCGTGGAGCGGTTCTCGACATCGCGGACCGACCTTGCCGTCCTCGTGAACAACGCAGGCGGGATCTTCGGACGCAGGGAGCTCACCGGCGACGGGGTGGAGCGAACGTTCGCAACCAACCACCTCGGTCCGTTCCTGCTGACCCACCTCCTCACCTCGATGCTCGTCTCCTGCTCGCCGAGTCGCGTTGTCAACGTGGCATCGTCAGGGCACGGATACGCCAGCGAAGGGATCCCCTTCGACGATCTGGCCTGGGAACGTCGGTATTCGATGAGGGGGGCATACGGTGTGTCGAAGCTCGCGAACATCCTCCATGCCAGGGAATTCGACCGCAGGCACCGGCCGGACGGGGTCTCGGGTTATTCGATGCACCCGGGCCTCGTGCGCACATCCATCGGCAGGGACGGTGACTCGCTCATCGCATCGATCGCGTGGCGGCTCACCTCGTGGCGGCAGCGATCGCCTGCCGAGGGTGCAGACACCGTCGCATGGCTCGCGACCGCAGACCCCGATCCCGAGCCACATGGCGGATACTTCGAGGATCGCTCCGAGGCCCGCTCCACGCGCCACGCCCGCGACGATCAACAGGCGGAACGGCTCTGGCGGGTGAGCGAGGGACTCCTGGGGCTGACGGGATCATCCTCATGACACCGGGCGAGTTCGAGGACGACACACCGATCCCGCCGACGACCGCTCCCCCGATGTGGAAGCGAGCCGTCTCGGTCGCGATCACCGTGGCAGTCCTCGTCATCGTCTTCGGTTTCGTCATCCCGCAGTTCTCCGACTATCGATCGATCGTGGACGTACTCATCGACGTCAGCCCCCGCGCGTGGATCATCCTTTCGATCGTCTCGGTCGCCTTCCTCATCGCCTACCCGATCGTGCTCATGTCCGTCCTCGACACGCTGCGATTCCGGGAAGCCTTCGCCAACCACATGACCGGAACGGCTGTCACCAACTCACTCCCCTCCGGAGGGGCCATCGCCATCGGGCTCAACTATGCCATGTACCTGTCTTGGGGCTTCACGCCCCACTCCGTCTCGGCAGGGCTCCTCGCGGCAGGTGTATGGGACTGGTACGTTCGCATCGCACTTCCCGTGCTCGCGGTCGTCGCCATTGCCATCACGGGCGATGCCCTCGGGTGGATGTGGTTCGTCAGCATCGGGGGCGCCGTCTGGGTTGCGTTCTCCATCTGGCTCGTCGTGACCCTCCTGCGATCCGAGACGGCCGCCGAGGGCATCGCCCGATGGCTCGATCGTGTGGTCGCACGCATCGCAGGGATCGTTCGCAGGAATCCCCCCGACACCCACGCGGCGGTCATGCAGTTCCGCACGGACCTGACCAGCGTCATCTCGACGAGGGCATTGCCCCTCACGGCCGCGACCGTCGGCAACCATGTCGCCATGGCCGGCCTGTACACGGCATCCATCTACGCGGTCGGGATCACGACCGATGAGATACCGATCCCGTGGGTCGTCCTGTCGTTCGCACTCGGCCGATTCCTGGTGATGATCCCGGTCAGCCCGGGAGGCCTGGGCCTCGTCGACCTCGGTTGGATCGGGTTGCTCACCCTCGGTTGGCAGACGACGAACCCCGGCGAACCGGTGGATGCCGCCCTGATCGCCGCAGGTGTTCTGCTGTTCCGGGCCCTGAGCCTGCTCCCACCCATCCCCATCGGCATGGCATCGTGGATCTTCTGGCGCTCCAATCGATCGTGGCGGCAGGACTGGAAGGAGCACCGCCGCGGCGAGACCGCGGTGGTGTGATCAGGCGATCCTGATCAGAGCGGCCACCCGCCATTGATCTCGATGTCGAGCACTGCCTGGACCACGAGTGTCAGGGTGAGCCATGCCACCCATCCGACGACCATGGTGGCGATCGCCTTCGGTGTCGAGAAGTCCATGCCCTCCCTGATCGCGATCACTGCCGCAACGAGGGCCCAGATGGCGCCGACGAACCCGAGCCATGGGATCACACCAATCGCGAGCGGTGCGTACGAGAATCCGATGACCCTCACCATCTCGCCGAAATCGGACGTGCCGGCGAACAGGCGACGTCCGATGAACAGGGCGATCGCTGACCACACGAGCCATCCGATGACCCCGGTGACGGCGCCTGCGAAGGCGCCCGCGGCGATGTTCACCTCGGTCGCGAAGGCTGAGCCGACACCACCGAGCGCCGTCGCGAGGACGACAACGGCGGCTGCGGCGCGGTTGAGGGATGGGTCCGCCTCCGCCTCGTTGTAGAACTCGACGTCGAGCATCGCAGCGCGGATCACGCGCTCGATCGGTTCAGGGATACCGGTCATCATCCCCGAGTATCGCGTGGCGGAGAAGCAACGACAGGCGCAGGCGGCCAGACCGGTGTGCGCAGTTCAGTCGAGTCCGGCTCGCCACTGCGCGATGGCGTGTCCGATCTCGTCTGGTGAGTCCTCCTGGATGAAGTGGATCCCCGCGACTGTGACTTCGCTCTGGTTGGGGAACCCCCGAGCCATCTCGCGCTGTCGCCCAACGAGGATGCTGCCCGGTACGGGGTTGATGAAGAGCTTTGGGATCGGGGTCTCGGCGAGCCACGCCGAGTACTCGGCGACGATGTCGTGAACCTCCTGTGGAACGCCGTCGATCGGGATCTGCCTCGGCCACGTGAGCGTTGGGCGACGGTGCTCGCCGGGCGCGACGAAGGGTGCCCTGTAGGCGGCCATCTCCCCGTCTGTGAGTTCCCGGATGATCGAGGCCTGCAGGATGCGCTCCACGAACAGGTTCCTGTCGAGCACCAGCATCTCCCCGGCGTCGCTGCGCAGGGCCTGGAAGATGGAGCGGGCCGCCTCCGGCCAGTCGTCCCACGTCACCGGGGTCACGATGGCCTCCATGTAGGCAATGCCTGCGATCCGATCAGCGTGACGGTGTGCCCAATCGAATCCGAGGCCGCTGCCCCAATCGTGCAAGACGAGGGTCACCCGATCCCCGAGGTCGAGTGCGTCGAGCAGGCCGTCGAGGTAGTGCCGGTGCTCGACGAAGGTGTACGAATCGGCACCGGAGTCGGGGAGCTTGTCGGAGTCACCCATGCCGATGAGGTCGGGGGCGATGCATCGGTATCGATCGGCGAGATGGGGGATGACGTTGCGCCACAGGTATGACGATGTCGGATTGCCGTGGAGGAAGACAATGGGGTCGCCCTCCCCGACCTCGACGAAGGCCATGGTTCGCCCCAGCACGGACCTCGTGGACTTCATCGTCGCACCTCCGTTCGCCAGCGTAGCCAGCGTGTCGGCCACAGCATGGTCGTCGAACACCTGACAGGCGGTCAGCGCACTAGTCATCGTGGCGTCCCGAGGAACCCTTCTTGGCATCTCGTGAGCGCGCGATACATTGGGACATGGGCTTGGAGCAAACGGGAGGCGCGGACTTCTCGGAAGGGAAATACATGTCCACGCACGAAATGGCCGAGCCGATACCCCGTCACGAGGACTTCGCAATCCTCGCCGAGGTCATCGAGCTGCCGATCAACACCGCACCGTCGTTCTACCAGCGCAACAGCGGCGCACTTCCGAAGTCCGGTAACGGTATGAGTGACGCGCACCGGCGCACGCAGCTACCGACGCCCGACAACAGCGACGTGACCTCGTTCAAGGAGCGCATGCTCGGCCTCTTCAACCGCTAGGCAGGTCACCCTCGGCCCGTTGCTCAAGTTCCGGGCCGTTCGCGCCGATAGAGCCGCCATGAAGATGTTCAGGCGTAACACCTCCGATGAGCGGCGCGAGGATCGTGACTACGACGAAGCGGTGAACGACCGGATGAAGTCGGTCCTGAACCGTTCCACGACGCACGACGACGCGGCGCTCGTCGAGCAGCGCATCCGGAACATGTCCTACGGGACGAACAAGCGCTGAAGCGAGCGACCATCCGGATTCGATGACGAGCCGCAAGGCTCGTTTTCCGCGCGCGGATGGGGTCCTTCCGGTATCGTGTCGTGAGGGGCACACACGGAGGCAGGGATGGAACTATCCGCTCGAAAGATCCAGGATCAGCGATTCACGACGTCCCTTCGTGGCTACGACCGCACCGAGGTGGACGCGTTCCTCGATGATGCGGCTTCATATGTGTCCGGCCTCGAGGAGCAGCTCGCCATCGCCGGCAGGAAGGCGGACAAGGCCAACGGCGAACTCGACACCCTCAGGGCCACGATCGACGCTGAACTCGAGGAGGCTCGCAGGGCACGAGCGATGATCATCGACGAGGCCCGGACCCAAGCTGCTGCGATGACCGCAGCCGCAGGGCACGGCAATGGCTCCGACGCCTCACGGTCCGCTGCCGCGATCATCGCGGAGGCAGAGGCGAAGGCGAAGCTCCGCACCGACGAGGTGGCGCAGATCACCGAGCGTGCGCGCACCGAGGCGGATCGCATCGTCGGTGAGGCCGAGGGCATCGCAGGTCGTCGCGAGGCCGAGGCCGATCGTGTCCTCGAGGCTGCTCGCAGCGAGGCGAAGCAGATCCGAGCCGAGTCCGACCGGTACCGCAGGGAGATGGAGACCCACCTTGCCGACGTACGGAGGATCCTTCTCGCAGCAGGGCCAGAGGGTTCGAACGCCGACAGCGCCAGGGTGATCCTGAGCAGTGGAGAGGAACTCGCGGTCGACCTCAGGACGGACACGGACGACAGATCGACCGCTCCGGGGACGCCGAGTTAGCGCCCTGACCAGGGCACTAACCGCCGAGGCCCCTCATCACGAACGTATGTGCGTCATGGGCAAGCGCTGACCTGTCGAAACGTCCGGACTCGTTGAACCACCCGCCGACCGTGTTGAGGATCGACAGGACGTAGACGGCCGCGAGCCTGGGATCGCTGTGCATGGGGAAGAATCCTCCCGTAACGCCCTGTGCGATCACGTCGACGAAGACCTGCTCGTAGCGGTCGCGGGCGCGAGCGACACGACCGCGTTCCTCCTCGTCGAGGAAGCTCGTCTCGAACAGGAACGTCCGTGCCTCGGGACGATGGTCGAGCACGACGTCGATGTGCGCCGCGATCAGGAGCCGAAGGGTCTCGGGTGGGTCGGCTCCTGCATCGACCGCTCCGGCGGCTGCGGCATCGAAGAACCCTGCGCCACGCTCGATCACGGCGACGAGGAGTTCCTGCTTCCCGCCCACGTGGGCGTAGATCGACGAGCCGAGGATCCCAAGGTCCTCTCCGAGGTCCCGCATCGATGTCCCGTGGTACCCGTGGGTGGCGAAACGGCGCCCCGCACCGGTGACGATGTCATCGCGGGTCAGGCGGCTCATACGTCGTAGGTGAGCTCGACGACATCGGACACGGGATGGGACTGGCAGGTCAGGATGTGGCCGCCTGCGACCTCTTCACCGTTGAGGCTCCAGTTCCTGTCCATCCGTACCTCGCCCTCGATCACCCTCGCCCGACATGACGCGCATGCCCCGCTCCGGCACGAGAACGGCCCTTCGGGCCTGATCGACAACACGTGGTCGAGGATGGGAGCGCCATCCGGATCGATGACGACCGTCGACGTGCGTCCGTGGAGCGTGAAGCGCACCGTGGAACCGACCACGTCGTCCACGGCGATCACCGGAGGGCCGTCCCCTGCGTAGAACAGCTCGTCATGGACGACGTCCGATGGGACACCTCGATCCTCGAGAACCCGGCGGGCATCCTCGACCATGCCGCGGGGACCGCACAGGAACCACGTGTCGACCGCTTCAGGATCCACGACGGTGGAGAAGAGCTGCCCGAGCTTCTCGGAGTCGATGCGTCCCTCGAACAGGGGAACGATGTGGGATTCCCGACTCAACACGTGCATCACCATGAGGCGGTCCGGATACGCACCCTTGAGCGCGTCGATCTCATCGAGGAACATGACCGATCGTCCCTCACGATTCCCGTAGATGAGGGTGAACCGGGCTTCCGGCTCATCCCTGAGCGTCGAAGCGATGATCGAAAGCACAGGCGTGATGCCGCTCCCTGCAACGATCGCGGCGTATGACCGTACGCCGCCGTTCGAGGGGGAATGCAGGAACTCCCCTGTCGGCGGAGTGGCTTCGATGACGGTGCCCGGTTCGAGCTGGCTGTTCGCCCAGGTCGAGAAGGCACCTCCCCGCAGGAGTTTGATGCCCACCCTGAGGTTCGAGTCCCCAGAGGGTGAGCAGATCGAGTAGCTCCGTCGGACGTCGACTCCGTCGATGGAGGTCCGAAGGATCATGTGTTGGCCGGGTACGTGGGCGTACAGGGACCGCAGGTCGTCGGGAACGTCGAAGGTGACGCACACGGCCTCGTCGGTCAGCCGATCGACCGCACGCACCGTGAGCGGATGGAACTCGACGGCTTCCATCAGATCGCCTTGAACTGGTCGAAGGGTTCGCCGCACGAGGTGCACACGAGCATGCGCTTGCAGGCCGTCGAGGAATACTCCGAGATGATGCGCGACGTGGCTTCGGAGCAATTCGGGCAAAGCACCTCATCGACGATCCCGATGACGGAACCGGGCGGCGCGATGCCGAACCCTGCGAGCTTGCGCTTGGCCTCATCCGTCATCCATTCGGTCGTCCATGCCGGGGTGAACGTCATCTCAACGGACGCGTCGAATCCTTCAGACGCCAACACCGTCACGATGTCCTCTGCGATGACATCCATCGCGGGACACCCCGAATACGTCGGGGTGATCGTCACGACGATGCGACCGTCCGGATCCACGCCGACGCCACGCAGGATGCCGATGTCGGCGATCGTGAGGACGGGGATCTCGGGATCGGTGACCTGATCGAGCAACCGACGGGCGGTCTCGGCCACGTCGACCGTGGCCGTCACCATGACAACCCCGGGTGGGAGCGCTGCATCCACTGCAGCTGGGCGACGAGATGCCCGAGGTACTCGGTGTGCATCCCGCCCCTGCCTCCCGATGTCTGGAAGGGGTCGCCGCTGCGGGTGAGGGTCGCCTCCTCGAGCACGGCATCGACGGTCCGCTCCCACTCCGCGCGCAGATCCGACGACCGGGGCGCCACGCCAGCATCGGCGAGCTCGGCCTCTACGTCATCGGTCGCGCACAGCTCAGCCGTGAACCGCCACAGTCCGTCGATCGACTCCTGGACCCGCCGGTGGCTCTCGGCGGTGCCGTCACCCAGGCGGATCATCCACGATGACGATCGGCGGAGGTGATAGGTCGCCTCCTTGAGGCCCTTGGCCGCGATGCCGGAGAGCTGGTCGTGTGTGGAGGCGCTCAGGCGCTGCCACAGGGGGACCTGGTAGGCGTCGAAGAAGAACTGGCGGGTGGTGAGGTAGCCGAAGTCGACGTTCGGTTGCTCGACGAGCAGCACATTCGTGAACTCACGCTCGGAGCGGAACATGGCGAAGTCGTCCTCGCTGCGACCGTCTCCCTCGACCTCCCCGGCAAGGGTGAAGAGGTGTCGTGCCATCCCGATGTGGTCGAGGCCCGTGTTGGCGATCGCAAGGTCCTCCTCGAGCTCTGGCGCGTGCGAGATGTACTCACCGAGGCGCTGGCCGAGGACGAGATTGTCGTCCGCCAGGCGGACGAGATACGTGCCGAGTGCCGTCGACGTCGTGACCGTGTTCACAGTTGCCCGACCTCCGCGGGGATCTCGTAGAAGGTCGGATGCCGGTACGGCTTGTCCTCGAAGGGAGCGAACATCGAGTCCGGGTCATCGGAGGCGTGGATCTCGGTCGAGGGAACGACCCAGACGCTGACCCCCTCGGCACGCCTCGTGTAGCCGTCTCGTGCGTTCTGGATCGCCGTCTCCGCGTCGGGGGCATGCAACGAACCGACGTGGGTATGGCTGAGGCCGCGCCGTGCGCGCACGAACACCTCCCACAGGGGCCACCCGTGATCCTTGTGTGTGCCGGTGGGAACCTTGACCGGCTCGTCGCCGGGTGCGACGGGAACGTCGTAACTCATGCGACCCCCTCGAGTCGGGCACTCGACTTCGCCGCATACGCCGTCGCGGCCTCGCGCAACCATGCGCCGTCGTTCCACGCCCTCTGCTTGTGGGCGATCCGCTCACGGTTCAGGCGGCCATCACCCTTGATCGTCGCCCAGAACTCGTCCCAGTCGATCTCGCCGATGCGCCAGTGCCCTGTCTCGTCATCGAATCGCAGATCGGGGTCGGGGATGACGCATCCGAGGTAATGCGCCTGTGGCACCGTCTGGTCGATGAACATCTGACGGAGGTCGTCGTTCGTGATGCGCTTGACCTTCCACGCCATCGACTGCTCGGTGTGGGAGGACTCCGAGTCGTGGGGACCGAACATCATCAGGGCAGGCCACCACCATCGATCGATCGCGTCCTGGGCCATCGCCTTCTGCTCGTCTGTTCCGTTGGCGAGGGCCATCATGATCGAGTAGCCCTGCCGGGCATGGAAGCTCTCCTCCTTGCAGATCTTGACCATCGCACGCGAATAGGGCCCATAGGACGTCCCCTGGAGCACGATCTGGTTGACGATCGCCGCTCCGTCGACGAGCCAGCCGATCGCGCCCATGTCAGCCCACGACAGCGTCGGGTAATTGAAGATCGACGAGTACTTCTGCTCGCCCGCATGGAGGAGGTCCTGCAATTCGTCGCGAGACACGCCGAGCGTCTCGGCAGCCGAGTAGAGGTACAGGCCGTGGCCCGCCTCGTCCTGGACCTTCGCCATGAGGATCGCCTTGCGAAGGAGGGTCGGTGCGCGCGTGATCCAGTTCGCTTCGGGCTGCATGCCGATGACCTCGCTGTGCGCGTGCTGGGCCATCTGGCGTATCAGGGTCGCCCGATAGCCGTCCGGCATCCAGTCGCGCGGCTCCACCTTCTCGTCGGCGGCGATGATCGCGTCGAATGCCTGTTGTCGTGTCACGTTGTCCACGTGCCTCCTCTCCTCGAGGACGGAGGATATCAAACGAACGTTCGTTTGTACACCGGACGCGATGGCGGCGGTCCGCGCCCGCGATTCAGGGAACGAGGATCTGGTGGAGCCGGCGGGTCGCGATGAAGCCTGCGGAGACGTCGAGGATCCCGTCCCTCGCCAGCCATCGGTGCCACCGTTCGATTCGGGGCATGACCCGATCGTTGGCGTCGATGAACGCGTCGATCGAGCCGTCCGCCTCGGACAGGATCGCCGAGACGACTTCACGTCGGAGGATCTGGAGGTCGTCACGCAGTGCAGCGATCGCCAGACGGTCGAAGGCGGTGGTGCCCGGCAGGAGACGGATCTGGCGCTCGATCCAGCCGATCATGAACTCCTGGCTCGCCTGGGTGTAGATCTCGGCGACATCCATGACGTCGCGATCGAAGCGGTTCGCGAGGTCGACGATGTCGGGACCGCGCCGAAGGACCCGCTGATAGGCGTGCCGCACGGCAAGGTCGGCCGGTACACCTTGTGCGATGAGATCCGAGGCGGCCCGCTCGTACGGCTCGCGCCACTCGGCGGGCCCAAGGGTCGGGAACCCGTCCGAGAGCCTTGCAAAGTCCTCCTTTGCAGCCGCGATCTCCTCGTCGATGCCCAGTGTCTGGCTCTGCATGAGGTACCAACGCGAAACGAGCGTCACGAGCAGGTCGATGTCCTGGAGCATGACCCTGGCCGTCTCGGGGCGCACCGATGCGCCGAGCTCCTCGACGGCCTGCCACCTGCTCGAGGCGTCCGTGACGGCCCTGGCTATCCGGTAGGTCCGCACGACCATCGCAGCGGACGACCCCGAGACCGTTCGCATCCGCGAGTAGTACGTGCTGCCCTGGGAGTTGAGCACCTGGTTCGCGACGATCGTCGAGATCAGCTCGCGACGGAGGGGGTGGTCGAGGATCAGGTGCCCGAAGCGCTCGACGATCCTCGGAGGGAAGTACGCGAGGAGATCGGGCACGAAGTGCTCGTCATCGGGGAGGGTGGAGACCCTGAGATGCTCGGTCAGGCTCATCTTCGCGTAGGCGAGGAGGACGGCGATCTCGGGGCGGGACATGCCCTTGCCCTCGCGCGATCGCTGGGTCATGTCCTCGGTACTCGGGAGGAATTCGATGTCCCTGGTCAGCAGTCCCTCGCGTTCGAGGCGATCCGTCAGGTCGATGTAGGCCTCGATCGTCCGCTGGGAGTTCTCCGCCTCCTGGGAGATCATCTGCGCCTGGAGGAAGTTGTCGTACAGGATGGCACTGACGACATCGTCGGAAACGGACTCGATGATCTCGTCGCGCTCGGATCTGGTGATCTCCCCAGCTTCTTCAGCCATCCGCAGCAGGATCTTGAGGTTCACCTCCCTGTCCGACGCATGGACGCCGCCGGAGTTGTCGATGAAGTCCGTGAAGATGCGACCGCCGTGGTTGTCGAACTCGATCCGGCCGAGCTGTGTGAACCCGAGGTTGCCGCCTTCGCCCACGACACGGCATCTGAGGTCGCGTGCGTCGACCCTCACGGCGTCGTTCGATCGGTCCTGCACCTCGGCGTTCGTCTCGGACCTCGACTTCACGTAGGTGCCGATGCCGCCATTCCACATGAGGTCGACGGGTGCCATGAGGATGATGCGGATCAGCTCGCTGGGGGTCGCGAACTCGGCATCCGTACCGAGGACCTTCCTCATCTCGGGCGTGAGGTCGATCCGCTTCACCGACCGAGGGAACACACCACCACCGTTCGAGAGGACGCTCGGGTCATAGTCCTGCCATGACGACCGTCCCAGGCCCGCGATACGGCTGCGCTCGATCCACGCAGCCGCGGCGTCCGGCTCCGGATCGATGAAGATGTGGCGATGGTCGAAGGCCGCGACGAGCCTGAGATGCTTTGACAGCAGCATCCCGTTGCCGAAGACATCCCCCGACATGTCCCCGATCCCCACGGCGGTGACTGCGTCGGCGTCGACGTCGACTCCGAGGTCGAAGAAGTGGCGACGAACGGATTCCCACGCCCCGCGTGCCGTGATACCGAGCGCCTTGTGGTCGTAGCCGGCAGAGCCTCCGGAGGCGAACGCATCGTCCAGCCAGAACCCGTACTCGGCAGCCAACCCGTTGGCCGTGTCCGAGAACGAGGCAGTTCCCTTGTCTGCGGCCACGACGAGGTACGGATCGTCATCGTCGTGGCGCACGACGTCATCAGGGCCCACGATCGAGTCGCCGACGCGGTTGTCGGTCACGTCGAGGAGTCCACGTATGAATGTCTCATAGCCGGCCCGCACCTCGTCGTACGTCGGCCCCCCGGCGTCGGCGTGATGCTTCACCACGAATCCGCCCTTGGCTCCCGTCGGCACGATGACGGCGTTCTTGGTCATCTGCGCCTTCATCAGGCCGAGCACCTCTGTCCGGTAGTCCTCTCGCCTGTCGGACCAACGGATCCCTCCCCTGGCGACCATGCCGCCGCGGAGGTGGACACCTTCGACGTCGCGGGCCGAGACGTAGATCTCGAAGAGCGGCGCGGGCTCCGGCATGTCCGGAATGATGCCGGACCGGAACTTGAGGGACAGGGAGGTGCGGCCCGGCACCCGGAAGTTCGTTCGCTCTGTTGCGCGAATGAGGTCGAGGAACCCCCGCAGGATGCGATCCTCGTCGAGCGACGTGACCTCGTTGAGGGCGTTGACGATGGCCCTCACGATCGCCTGTTCGACGTCGGGGTCGTTCTCGGCGGAGAAACGCGCCTGGAACAGTCGCACGATCATCTCGGCGACCTCAGGGTGGGCAGCGAGGGTGTCATCGACGTATCCGACCGAGAACGACGGCGTCACCAACCGCCAGTACGCACGGTAGGCGCGCAGGATGGGCAGGTCGTCGTGGTCGAGGGTGCTCGAGATCAGGAGGCGGTGGAGGCTGTCGGACTCGGCTTCACCCCGGAGGACAGCTTCAACGGCCGCCTCGATGCGCGGTCCGACCGTGTCGACGTCGAGGAGTCCGCCGTCCCGGGTGAGGACGCCGAAGTCGTGGATGAAGGTCCCTTGTTCGTTCTTCAGCCTCGTCGGGACCTCCTCGACGACGGCGAGTCCGAGATGCTCGATGAGCGGCATCATCTCGGAGAGGTTCAGCTTTCCCGACGACCGGTACACCGTGATGCGCGACAAGCGGTCGGTTGCGACAGGGGCTTTCGACGGTGCCTCGTTCTGGACTCCGACGGCAACCTCCTGCCCGACCTTCGTGAGGCGGTCGAGTCTGAGAATGTCACCTGCCGCGATCTCGATCGGCATGGACGTCTTGTAGTACGTCGGGAACAGACCTGCCCACGCCGCGCCCAGGCGCTTCGCGGTGCTCTCGTCGACCCGGGACATGAGCTCCTCGACGACCCTGTCATCCCAGTTCCGCGCCATGCTGATGACGGTTCTCTCCAACTCTGCGATGTCGACGTCGATCGGCGACCCCTCATCGACCCACACGCTGAAGTGGATCCGAGCGTCACCGGACTCACCGAGAGCCAGTCGGTAATCAATGGCATGGCCACCGAAGGTCCTCAGGAACAGCTCCTGGAGCTGCTTCCTCAGATCGGCGTTGAAGCGGTCCCGTGGCAGGGTCACGAGAGTCCCGACATACCGGCTGAGCGCGTCGCGACGCACGAACAGCCGAACGGTCGACGCCTCCTCAGTCTCGACGAGGTCTCCGAGAACGTCGGTGAGCGCGTCGACGTTCATCGCGAACAGATCATCCTTCGGGAACGACTCGAACACCTGAATGAGGGACTTGTAGTCGTGGGAATCCTCGATCACGTCCTGATCGACGAGAACCTGCGCGAGCTTGCGCCTCAGCACGGGGATCTCGGACGCCGGCGTCATGTACGCCTTCGACGTGAAGAGGCCGAGGAGTCGGAGCTCGGCGACCATGACACCCTCCTCATTGATCTGTCGCATCCCGACGTAGTCCATCCGTGCATCGCGGTGCACCGACGCATGACGGTTCGTCTTCGTGATGACGAGGAGGGAACCTCCGGTGTAGCGGTCCCGAAGGTGCGGCGGGAGGTCGGCGAGGAGGATGGGCGACGGCTCCGCACCGTTAGGGGCAAGGATGCCGAGCCCGCTGTCGGGTATCACCGAGAGGAGCTTGCCCCGATCCGAATCGGTGATCCGATAGGCTCGATAGCCGAGGAACACGAAGTTGTCGTCGAGGAGCCAGTGGAGGAATGCGACCGTCTCCGCGACCTCCTCGTAGTCGTAGAAGTGGACGCTCGCCTTCGCGACATCTTCCATGTGGGAGATCCTGTCCCGCATCGGATCGAAGTCCCGAACGGCGCACTCGACGTCCCTGAGGGCATTGCGTATGGCTTCGGTGAGCTGTGCCTCCTCGTCCGGTTCCAGGACACGCGACAGCTCGACGTGCTGGATCGACTCGCGGTGTGCGCTCCCCCTGGCCGCCGACAGTGCGGTGATTCGCCCCTCGGCATTGCGAACCGTCCCGACCACGGGATGGAGATGGCGCTCGATGCCTGCGCCCATGCGGCCAACCGCCATCGTGATGGAGTCCACGAGGAACGGGCGGTCGTCCGCCACGACCTGGACGACCGAACCCTGGATCTCGTAACCGCACGCTGGCAGCGTCGGCCGGAAGACGCGCACGGCGGTCTCGCCCTTCTTGCGCTCGTCGATGAACGACAACAGGTCCACGACTTCGGCGAGGAGCTGGTCCGGAGTGAGGTCGGGAACGTCTGCATCCGGGAGGCGCTTGAGGTACAGCGTCGCGAACGTTCGCAGCATGTCACGGTATTCGGGCGGTTCCTCCGCTTCGATCAGGTCGAGGAGCTGATCGACCAGCGATGAGTGGGACGTCTCGGCACCATCGGTTCCGGCCATGGTCGCGAGGCTAGACGCCTGTGAGGGGGGATGCCGGAGTTTCCAACGCATTCAGATCACTGGATCCACGCACGGGTATCATCCCCCGGGATCGAGGAGGATCGAGGAGGAACATGGCGAACCCAACCCTGAGCAAGCAGTTCGGCGAGTACCCGGCGGCGACGGACGCAGCGCTCGACGCCGCACCGGCATCTCCCTTCGTGACAGACACCGACGCCATGACGATCAGCGGTACTGCGGGACGCACCGGTGTGCTGCTCGCCCTGGTGGTTGCCGCAGGAGCGTGGGGATGGGGCCTCGTCGACCCCGCTGCGGGGGAGGTATCCATACCCGGCTGGTGGCTCCTCATGATGCTCGGTGCGTTCGTACTGGCCATCGTCACCGCCTTCAGGCCGAAGCTCGCCGTCGTCACGGGTCCGCTCTATGCCGTTGCGATGGGAACGCTGGTCGGCACGGTCAGCCACATCTACGACGCCCAATACCAGGGGATCGTGCTCCAGGCGATCATGGCCACGGTGGCCGTCTTCCTCGCCATGCTGGTCCTGTTCGTGACCCGCACCATCCGTGTCACGAATCGCCTCCGCGGCGTCGTCATCGGGGCGACGGTCGGCATCGCGCTCTTCTACCTCGCGAGCATCCTGCTGTCGTTCTTCGGTGTCGGTGTGCCGCTCGTGTGGGACAGCGGCCCCGTCGGGATCCTCTTCAGCGCCTTCGTCGTGGTGATCGCCGCGTTCAACCTCATGCTCGACTTCGACATGATCGAGCGTGGCGTGCAGGCAGGGGCGCCCAGGAGCCTCGAGTGGTATGGGGCGTTCGGCCTCATGGTGACGATCATCTGGATGTACATCGAGATCCTCCGCCTGATCAGCAAGGTGCGCAACTGACCGCATCCCAGTCGCCTGGTATGCGGTCGGGGGATGGACGGTCGGCTGGTACCAGGTCCACCGTGGGTAGCGTCGACCCGTGAGCACGATCGGCACACTCGTCGTCATGTGGACCCTCGGGTGGCTGGCGGTTGCCAAGGTCACGATCCGCAGGCTCCTCCTTGGTCCGACCCTGCCGTCGTGGACGTGGCGGACCGAGTGGGCGGTTGCGTTCGCTCGCGAGGTCATAGCGGTGGCGGCCAGGAAGCGGGACGACAAGCGCCTCTTCCGGTGGGGGCTGCGTGCTTCCATCCCGGTTCCGTTGGACCTGCTGAGGCGCGTCGACGTCCGCAGGGTCAAGGTCGGTACGATCGTGGCCGATCGATACCTGCCGACCGACGTGTTCGTCGCGAGGACGACGATCCTCTACTTCCACGGAGGCGGGTACGCATTCGGGAACCCGGGGACGCACCGCCAGTTCATCGCAAGGCTCGTCCATGCGACCCAGTCGGGCGCAATCGCTCCGCGGTACCGACTCGCTCCCCTCTATCGCTTCCCTGCCGCCGTCGATGACGCCATCGAGTCCTACGAGGCTCTCATCACCGCCGGAATCGATCCCAAGTCGATCGTCGTTGCGGGCGACTCGGCCGGAGGCGGCCTCGCCGTTGCGCTGCTCCACCGGATCCGTGCGACTGGCGCGCCGATGCCTGCGGGAGCCATGCTGTTCTCACCGTACCTCGACCTCGAGCACGGCGACTACACGATCGCGACCAACGCGAGGACCGATTACCTGCCCCTCTCGGAACTCTCGACACCGAACCACTGGTACGCGACCACCGATGAGCTGAGGAGCCCCGAAGTGTCACCGATCCACGCCGATCTGAAGGGGTTCCCACCGATGCTCGTGTTCGCCGGTGGTGCCGAGATGCTCCTCGGTGACAGCCTCAGGTTCGCGGAGAACGCCAGACGCGACGGCGTCGATCTGTCGCTCGTGGTCGAGCCCGAGATGGTGCATGTGTGGCCGGCGTTCGTCGACTGGGAGCCGGCGAGCGATCGATGCCTCGAAGCCTCGAGGTCCTGGTTCGATGACCTCCTCGGTGACACACAGCGCTGATTCGCCGCCCTTCAGCCCGTGCGCGACCGGTACGCTGCTCCCGATGAGTGAGACGGACGCCGCCATGAGCTTCGAAGCGTTCCGAAGCTCCTTCTCCTACGGCGAGCGCAGCGACCTCAACTTCAAGTTCCTCAAGTCCACCCCGGATCGCGAGGCGTCCGAATTCTTCAGGGTCCTCCTCGAGCGCCTCGGCGACGCGTATGACAACGGGGACGTCCGTCCCCTGATCGATGCCGCGATCGAGGCCCAGATCGCTGGGTACGCGCCGAGGGAGGGCGTCGGAGAATCCACCCCCACCTACGAATCGGGCCCCTTCGCCCCGTTCGACGGCACACTCCCTGGGGCGACGGTGTGCCTGGTCAACTCAGGGGGCCACTACGTCGCAGGGGACGACCCGAAACCGTTGGGCGTCGAGGACATGACCCAGGACGAGGCGATCACCCGCATCTCAGAGTTCCTCAAGGCCGCGCCGTTGCTGTCCGAGATCCCGTCCGACCTGCCGCCCGACGCCATGCGCACCCGCCACGGCGGCTACGACACCACGTCGGCACTCGTCGATCGCAACGTGTGCTTCCCGCTCGAGCGCCTCGCCGAGATGCGCGACGAGGGACGCATCGGCGCACTGGCACCGACCTCTTTCTCATTCCCCGGCTCAACCGCGCAGGGAAGGTTGAAGGCGGTGATCCCCGGGTGGATCGACCGGTTCGTCGGGCAGCATCCGGACGTGATGCTGCTCGTACCCGTCTGACCGGTCTGTCACGTGTCGGTCGGACACGTCGCGCGAGCCGTCGAGGAGGCGGGCATTCCAACCGTGGTCGTCATGGTGCGCGCCTTCCGCCATGTGGCGGAGGCCATGACCATCCCGCGGACCGTGACCACGCGCCATCCCATGGGCCGCCCCCTCGGCGCCGTCAACGATGCCGAATGCCAAAGGAGCGTTCTGGATGCTGCCCTTTCTCTCGTCGAGACTGCCACACGCCCAGGCACCATCATCGACCTCGAGGCCCCCTTCACGCCGGGCACCCTCGGGCGCAGCTGATCACTCCCACAGCGCCGAGAGCCGCTCGATGACGTCCGTTCCCTGCCCGGACCACTCCGACGATTCGGGTTGGGATGGCGCGCCGAACGACGCAGTCTCGAACAGTCCGGACGCGGCGTCGAGGAATCGGCTCGCGAGCGCGTAGGTGTGCGCACCGTTCGTCGACCGGCGGTGGTGGTAGAAGCGCTGTGGCACCGTCACGGCGAGATGATCCTTCGCCCTCGTCAATGCGACATACAGGAGGCGCCGTTCCTCCTCGACACCGCCGGGCTCGCCCAACGCCATGTCCGAAGGGATGTTGCCGTCAGCAGCGTGGATCACGGTGACCGCGCTCCATTCGCCACCCTTTGCCGAGTGGATCGTCGAGAGGACCAGGTAGTCGTCGTCGAGGTGGGGAGCGTCGGCGTAGCCGCTGGAACTCGCTGGCGGGTCGAGGGTGATCTCGGCGAGGAACCGGGATCGGTCCGGATAGCCCGCCCCGAGCGCGGCGAGGTGCTCGATGTCGGCCATCCGTGCCGGAGCGTCGTCGTACAGGATCGGGAACACCGCAGCGCAGAACGGAGCCAGGGCGTCGATCTGGGCCGCCGGCGAAGGCTCCGGGCCTGTCCCTCGTGCATCGGTGAGTCCGGTACGCAGGAGGCCGATCACCTCTCGCGTCTCGAGCGACACCGGCACGTCGTACGTGAGGAACGCATCGAGCATGGAAAGCTCGTCCGCGGAAGCCGCCACCTCCCCCAGGTGCGTCATGATCTTCGAAGCGGTCGCTGGTCCGACTCCCGGCATCGAGAGGAGCACGCGGTTCCATGCGAGCTCATCCCGCGGATTGTCGATGATCCGCAGCATCGCCAGCAGGTCCTTCACATGGGCGGACTCCATGAAGGTCAGGCCCCCGAACTTCACGAATGGGATGTGCCTTCGACCGAGTTCGAGTTCCAAACCACCCGAGTGGTGACCGGTCCGGAAGAGGACGGCCTGGTCCCTGAGCGGGATTCCTCGCTCCCGGAGCTCGAGCACCCTGTCGCACACCCAGTCGGCTTGCGCCGCCTCGTCGAAGCACGTGATGAGCTCGGGGTGGGCGCCGATGGGACGCTCCGTCCACAGCTCCTTTTCGAAGGCGGTCTCGGAGGCGGCGATGATCGCGTTCGACACGTCGAGGATCTGGGGAGTCGAGCGATAGTTGCGCTCGAGGTTGACGACCGCCGCTGCGGGGTAGCGATCCGAGAAGCCGAGGATGTTCTCCACCCTCGCCGCCCGGAACGAGTAGATGGACTGCGCGTCGTCCCCAACCACCGAGAGGTTCCCGCTGGGACCACAGAGGTCGAAGAGGATGTCGGCCTGGATCTGATTCGTGTCCTGGTACTCGTCGACGAGGATGTGGTCGAAGTCGGACCGCACGGCTTCTCCGGCGCCCGACGCCATGAGACCACGCCAATACACGAGCAGGTCGTCGTAGTCGACGACGTTGGTCGCCTGCTTGCGCTTCGTGAACTCGCGGAAGATCTCCTTGAGATCGTCCCCGTGGTCCGAGCACCACGGGAAACGCTCCTCGAGGGTGTCGGTCAGCGGTGTCTGGGCGTTGACGACACGCGAGTAGATGGACGCGATGGTCTCCTTGCGCGGGAACCGCACCCGCGACCGTCCATGGCCGAGATCCGTGCGAACCATGCCGAAGAGCGACTCGACGTCCGAGCGATCGAGGACCGTGAAGCCCTCGTCGAGCCCGACGGCCCTTCCATACCTGCGGAGGAGGCGATGCGCCGTGGCATGGAACGTCCCTCCCCACACGGGGGAGGCGTCTGCGCCATCGACGGCAGCGTCGGCGCGCCGAACCATCTCCGCAGCCGCACGCCGCGTGAAAGTCAGGAGCATGATGCGTTCGGCCGGCGTACCCGTCTCGATGAGGTGGGCGACCCGTGCGGCGAGGGTCCGCGTCTTGCCGGTGCCGGCTCCCGCCACGATCAGGAGCGGGCCTGGCCCGTGCAGGACGGCCGTGCGCTGGTCCTCGTTCAGGCCCTCCAGGTACGAAGGAGCCTCTGTCGATGTGTCGAACATGTGTTCGATGCTAGCCGTCGGCGCCGAGGATGCGCGGGATCGTCACTCCCCAACCTGTGGCTGCCCGGCAGGTATGCCGTCGGCGGGAATGTGTCACACCCGGATGGGATCATGAGGCATGTTCGGAATGAGAAACACCGCGAGTGACCCTGTTTTGGTCGACCCTGTCTTGGTCGATCGGTATGAGGTGCCGTTCGAGCCTGGTCAGGCGGATGTGGCGTGGGTTGATCCGTTCCCGGACGGTGTGATGGGACAGATCCCGGGTCGGGTCACGGAGTCGGTGCCGCCACGTCTCGATGGGATGGCTCCCGGTCCGGT
>JAWOGV010000010.1:0-5715 GCA_046496605.1 Acidimicrobiia bacterium
CCCGGAAGCTTCGGCGCGTTCATGCGCCACGACGAGTCGCAATCCCCTGACGTGGACAGGGTGCTGATCTCCAGGGTCCTCGGCTATGCGCGCCCGTACCGTCGCCAGCTCGTCTACGTCCTCATGACCATCGTGGTCATCACGATCCTGTCCCTCGCCCCGCCACTCCTGATGCGAACCCTGATCGACGATGCCATCCCCGCCGAGGATCTGGGACTCGTGACATGGCTGGGCGTCGCCATGGTCGCTGTACCGCTCATCAACGGTGTGGTTGGCGTCTATCAGCGACGCGCGACGGCGCAGATGGGCGAGGGCATCATCTATGACCTGCGCAGGGAACTGTTCGACCATCTCCAGTCGATGTCACTCGGTTTCTTCACGAACACGAAGACGGGCGAGCTCATGTCGCGGCTGAACTCGGACGTCGTGGGTGCGCAGCAGGCCGTTTCGAGCACCTTCGTCACACTCGTGTCGAACGTGTTTGCAGTCGTGGCGACGCTCGTGATCATGGTGCGGCTCGAGTGGCGCCTCACCTTGCTCGCAGTGTCCATCCTCCCGCTCTTCATCATTGCGTCCCGTCAGGTCGGCAAGCGCCTCCGCGTCGTTCGCCGAACCCAGATGGAGGCGAACGCCGACATGACGGGCATGATGCAAGAGACCCTGTCCGTGTCGGGCGCGCTGCTCGTCAAGCTGTTCGGGCGGTCGACGTTCGAGTCCGGCCAGTTCAGCACCCGCGCCGGGAAGGTACGCAATCTCGGGATCACGCAGGCGGTCATCGGCCGCTGGTTCTTCATGGCCCTCGGCCTCGTGTCCGCGCTCGGCACCGCGGTGACCTTCTGGCTGGGCGCCGTCATGGTGATCAACGACACGATCACGATCGGCACGATCGTCGCGCTCAGCGCGTACCTCGCCGGCCTGTACGGCCCGCTCGCAGCGCTCGCGAATGCGAGAGTCGAGTTCACGACCTCCCTCGTCTCGTTCGAACGGGTCTTCGAGGTACTCGACCTCCCTGTCGACGTTCCGGCTCCGAGCGACCCTGTGAAGCTCGGGGAGGTCGAGGGTCGGGTCTCCTTCGATGGAGTCTGGTTCAGCTATGACACGACCCGGGATTCGGGCCTCGAATCCGTTCGACGATTCGGGTGGGGTGACAGCGGTGTCGCGGACGAGGCGTCCACGCGTCCGTCGTCCGGATGGGTGCTCCAGGATGTCAACTTCACGATCGAGCCAGGCCGGACCGTGGCGCTCGTTGGCCCTTCAGGTGCCGGGAAGACCACGATCACATACCTCGTTCCCCGCCTCTACGACGCGTCCCGGGGCGTCGTGAGCATCGACGGTGTCGATGTGCGCGACCTCGCGCCGGACAGCATCGCTCGCGCCGTGGGCGTCGTGACGCAGGACACGTACCTGTTCCACGACACGATCGAGGCGAACCTGCAATACGCCGATCCCACCGCGACGACCGATCAGATCCTCGCCGCCGCCGAGGCCGCCAACATCCTCGAGTTCATCCAGAAGCTGCCGGAGGGGCTGAAGACGAGGGTCGGGGAGCGGGGATATCGGCTCTCAGGAGGGGAGAAGCAGCGAATAGCGATCGCGCGCGTCATCCTCAAGAACCCGTCGATCCTCATCCTCGACGAGGCGACGTCACACCTCGACGCCCGCTCGGAGGCCCTCGTGCAGGATGCCCTCGAGGGCATCATGACGGATCGAACCTCCCTCGTGATCGCGCACAGGCTCTCGACGGTCCTCAACGCGGACACCATCGTCGTCATCGACAGCGGCCGAGTCGTCGAGATCGGACACCATGATGACCTCGTCACCTCGGGTGGCCTGTACTCGCATCTCTTCGAGACCCAGTTCCGAGCCGCGACGGTCCGGCCGTGAACCGCTGGCGGGTGCGCGGCGCACATCGGTTCGTGCTTGTGGCTGTCATCGCGGCGCTCCTGGCTGCGGCATGCAGTCCTGCGCCCTCGCTCGAGGACTACGTCGAGTCGATGGAGCGCCATACGGACGCGTATGTCGATGAGTCCCAGGCGCTGTCGTTCGAATACCAGAGTGCGGTCGAGGACGGCGTTCGTCGGATCGTGGCGGAAGGTGGCGCCGATCCGACAGGGGAGGCCCTGACGCTCGTCACCACGCAAACCGTGCAGTACCTCGCGCTGTTGGGCGATGCCATGGACCGGTATCACACGGCGATCGCGCCCCTGGTCCCAACATCGGAGGTCGTCGCCGATCACGATGCCTACGCCGCGGCCGTCGGGTTCGTCGTCTCGACGCTCGCCCCAACGAGGGCAGCGGTCGAATCGGCGACCTCGATCAGCGAGGTCCAGCTGGCGCTTGGCTCCTCGGGATTCGCCGATGGGCAGCTGCGGTGGACTGCGACCTGCTCCGCACTCGAGCAAACGGTTCGCGACCAGGGCCGTGGGATCGACCTGCGGTGCGTGTTACCCGTGGCGGATCCATGACCGGACGACACGGCATGTGGGACGGTGACATGGATGCGATCGTCAACGTCCCCGTCAGCGGCGGCGAGAACGTGATGCTGCCAGTCATTCGCGCGATCGTACGCATGGAGGGTGATCCGACGAGGATCATCGTCCAACGGAGGGACAACGCGTCGGAGGTCGTGCGCGGGCTGTTCGAGATCCCCGGGGGGCGGTGGCGGGCAGGTGAATCCCCGGTGGATGCCATCAGCCGCGAGGTACTGGAGGAGACCGGTCTCACCGTCGTCCGTGTCCACGGGGTCGTCGAGGATGCGATCGATGATCGTCGCACGATCGCATCGATTCGTCCGCTGGTGATCGTTGCAGGTGTTCTCGGGGCGTTTCCCGCGGTCCACGTCGTGGTGCTTGTCGACGCGATCGGGGCACCACGATCGACACCAGGGGAGTCATCCGACGTGCGCTGGTGGTCGGTCGAGGAGATCAGGTCAGGTCTCGGGGGTCCGAGCGAGCTGTTCATCCCGTCTTCGAGGGCGGCGTTGACGTCCTACCTCGAGTGGTATGACAGGTGGCATGACAAAGAGGGTGAAGGGGAGCCCCGCCACGCCGACTGAACGACGGGAGCCCGGTCAGGCAGCCCCTGAGGCAACGTCCGGCTCCACGAGGCCCAGTGTCGGCTCACCAGTGCGCCCGACATCATCGAGCTGCTCGAGGCTCTCGACATGTCGCTTCGCCTGTGGGACCACCAGGACGGGCCGACCTGATTCGAGCATCACGCGCGCGGATACGCTCTCCCATGCGTCCCTGTCGAAGATCTGCTTCGTGGTGCCGAGCAGGACGACATCGGCACCGAGCTCGTTCGCAGCGGCGGAGATGGCCTTGGCCGGATCCGCACCTTCGAGTACTCGTACCTCGCATGGGATCCTCGCCTGTTCGAGTGCCCTGCGGAGTGGCTCCGTGAGCCGCTTCCCCCGCTCGTCGAGGTACTGGGCAGCCAGGGCGTCCTTGTCCGCGTGCGTGTCGTGGAGCGGATGCCATCCGTCGTCGTCGAGATCCTGGAGGAAATCCCTGGGAACCTCGACAACCGTGACCACGGTCACGGAGCCATTCCCGCCCATGAGGTGACGTGCGAATCCAACGACGGGTTCCGGACTCAGTGCGCCTGCGGTCGCCACCAGGACGTGTATGGCGATGAGCTTAGGGATCTGATGAGGATGGCGCGCTGGTCTCCACCTCGAAGTGGGCACAATTCCTCGCACACGTTGCCCTTGCCACTTTGGATCTCTCCTGGCATCAGACCTTCAGCGTCTTCGCAGGGGCCTCATCGACGACGGACTTGAGGTTCGGGAAATCCTCCTTCTCCCACCGGTCGAATGCCTCGTCGTTGGTGACGTCCCGCTCGCGCTCGGTCGCCATGTCGAGCCGGAACGCGAGGTAGTCGCAGTAGGCCTGGTACGGGTCCCGCCCCGGAAGGAGGTCGGTGATCCTGAGGATGAGCGGCTCGAATACCGAGGCCCTCCATTGCATCGCCGCGACGGCCTTGCCGGTTGCCGAGGACCGGCCGAACTTGGCCTCGTGGTATGCGAGATCGGTGAGGATCACGCGCGCCTGATTCTCGGAGATGTCGATACCGGTCATCTGGCGCAGCCGTTCCGAATGGTATTGGCGCCCGCCGACCTTGACCCTGATCTTGACATTCGTGCCGTTGTCGACGGGGATGAGGTCGATGTCCTCGACCGCGAATCCCAACCCGTGCAGTCGGTCGATCCGTTGCCGGATTCGGAAGTGATCGCCCGCAGTGACGATGAGGGACGTCGTGAGCTCGTGCCACAGGCTGTGGTATCGCTGGGAGATCTCCTCGCCGAGGAACAGGTCGGCGTCGTCGAGGTCGGCACCACGCTCCGCAGCGATGTCCGCCATCTCACCCGCGACGTTCAACTCCATGATCGCGAGGTCCTCGAGACGCTGGCCGAGGGAGAGGCTCTCGTAGATGCGCGATGTCTCGGCATCGATCATCACGGCCTCGATCGACGATGCATCCCATCGATACAGGATGTTCGACAGTGAGCAGTCCCCCCAGTAGAAGCCAGCGAGGTGGAGCTCCACGAGCAGGCCGGCGAATGCATCGAGGAGGGCGTCCCTCCGGTGGCCGAAGCCGATGCCCGAGAGCAGATCGCGGTAGGGGAACGCATGGGACACGTATCGGGTGATCACTGCGGCCGCCCATTCGCGATCCCTTGCCACCCACGGCCGTTCGACGTATCCGGCTGCTCGCGCCGTGTGTCTCGTGACCTCCTCCATCTGGCGGAGAATGTCGAACTCGTGGCGCGCGAGGTGGGGAGGCAACTCCTTGATGACGTAGATGCCCTCGCGGTAGGCGACGAACACGACCTCGTGGCGGTGGATCCCCTCGGGCATCTCGACGAGGCGACCCGTCGTCCACTTGTTGATCGGCTGCGACCAATCGAGGTCCACGAAGTCGGGGTCCTCAGAGCGGGTGTGGATGTACGGCGTCTTCTTCACAGGTCGATGCCCTCGAGGAGTGATCGGAGGTGTGTGAGCCGCTCGCTGATCTCGTCGACCTCTGCCGCGTGCTCGGCCTCGATTCGTCGGTTGATGTCGTGAGAGTACGCACCCGGATCCTGGATCGTCCGGCCGAGGCGCTTCTCGGAGAACCCCTTGGTGATCCCCATGCCCGCGATCTCGGAACGCCGCTCCTCGAGCATCTCGATCTCGGTCCGTACGGATTGCGGATGTCGGAGGGCATCTGCCATGTCCCTCGCGCGGAGACGTAGCTTCGTGCGCTCGGCGATGAGCGATTCAGCCCTTTGCGATCCCGGAGGGAGGTCGTCGATCTGCGCGGAGATGCGGGTGATCTCCTCGAGGAGGTCATCGATCTGGCTCGTCATGGCGTCCGCTGTCCCTCCCTCGCGACGCCCCGTACGGTAAACCCCTTGTAGCCGGCTGTGAAGCCGTGCTCGGTGAGCTTGGCGGCAAGGCGATGGCCTGGGGCCTCGTCGCCGTCGATCCGGGAGATCGACGCCTTCCCGTGGCGCCTCGCGAGCATCTCGATTCCCGCACCGATGGCGTCCTCGCCGTCACCGAACGTGGCAACACCCCGGCCGGCTGGATCCATCCACGCGACGAGCGAACCATCGACCCATGCGATCGACGCGCCTGCGCGGCGCTCGGGCCTGCCCTCGGACACGGGCCAGGGCACCGATGCGCCATACGCGCTTGCGGGATCGGTGGAGGCCATCACAATGTCGGGAAC
>JAWOGV010000012.1:0-4163 GCA_046496605.1 Acidimicrobiia bacterium
TTCACCAATTCGGGGGTGGAGACGCGCTACGCGGTTGTCTCGCCGGACTGGTTCGAACAGCCTCATGGATGGTCCGATCGCAACGCAACCTATCTGGCGGGAGCGACGCGTCTCTTCATCGACGCGGCGAGCGCGGCGCTGGCCGACGCGGGGATGACCGCCGCGGAGGTGGATTGCATCGTCACCGTCTCCTCCACCGGGATCGCCACGCCGTCGCTCGAGGCGCAAGCGGCGGCCGAAATGGGGTTCCGCCCCGATGTGAAGCGTGTCCCGCTCTTTGGCCTTGGCTGCGCGGGCGGCGTGACGGGCCTTGCTCTTGCCGCGAGGCTCGCCCGGGCGACGCCCGGAACGCGGGTGCTCATGGTGGCGGTCGAGGCCTGCTCCATGGCCTTCCGTGACGACCGCCTGTCCAAGGCCGACATCATCGCCACGATCCTGTTCGGTGACGGAGCGGCCGCTGCGGTCCTGTCCACCCTGCCGACCGCCGGATCAGGCTCCCGCGTCACCCTTGGCGAGGGTCAGGAATACATGTGGCCCGACACGCTCGCCATCATGGGTTGGGACGTGGACGATGCAGGCCTTGGCGTGATCTTCGACCGCTCGATCCCGACCTTCGCCGCCGCGCACTTCCGGGCCGCCACTGATGACATGCTGGCCCACGCTGGCCTGACCGTGGCTGACATCGACCGCTTCGTCTGTCATCCCGGTGGGGCCAAGGTCGTGACAGCGTTGGAAGAGGCGCTGGACCTCGAGCCGGCGAGCCTCGATGCCGAACGCGCTGTGTTGCGCGATGCAGGCAACATGTCCGCCCCGACGGGTCTGTTCGTGCTGCAGCGGGTGCTGGCTGAGGGCCAAACGGGCCAGCTCGCGCTGTGCGCGCTTGGACCCGGCTTCACCGCATCTCTCCTGCCGCTCACCGTCACATCCGCAGATGGCTGAGACGAACTGGCCCACCCTCTTCTTCCTGGCCTTTCTGATCGTGCAGCGGTTGGTCGAACTGGTCATCGCCCGGCGCAATACGGCTCGCCTGCTGGCCGACGGGGCCCGCGAGGTGGGGGCGGGGCACTATCCGGTCATGGTGGGGATGCATGCGGCTTGGGTCGCGGCCATCGTGCTGGCCGGCTGGGACGAGCCCGTCCGCTGGCTCTGGCTGGGTCTCTACGCGCTACTTCAGGCCTTCCGATTCTGGATCCTCGGCACGCTGGGGCCGCGCTGGACCACCCGGATCATCGTGACCGACACGCCGCTCGTGGTGACCGGGCCTTTTCGCTACCTGCGCCATCCGAATTACACGCTCGTCGTCGCCGAGATCATCGTGGCCCCGATGGTGCTGGGCCTGTGGTGGGTGGCGGCGTTGTTCACCGTATTGAACGCGCTGATGCTGCGACACCGCATCAAGATCGAGGACGCCGTGCTGCGGCCCGCATGAGGCCGCGCGAGTGCCGCTTCGATCGTGCGTAGCCTTGACCTTGCCGGCGTACTGGACAAAGGGCAGGCGCGTCCCGGCCGACCACGACCGCATGGGAGACTCAGATGAAGCCGATCAGCACGACGCCCGAGTGGTCCGAGCTCGAGTCCCTCCGCGATCACACCGCCGACGTGCTCGACCTCCGGCGTGCCTTCCGTGATGACCCGGGGCGGGCCGAGAGGCTGACGTTCACGGCGGGTGACCTCGTTGTCGACCTCTCGAAGCATCTCGTCACGGATGACATCCTCGCCTCCCTCACCGCCCTGGCCGAGAGGGCGAGACTCGCGCAGCGGATTGAGGCCATGTACGCCGGTGAGCACATCAACACGACCGAGGATCGTGCCGTGCTGCACCCCGCACTGAGGGCGGCGAAGGGTGACGTGTTCACGGTCGACGGCGTCGACGTCGTCCCCGAGGTGCACGCTGTGCTCGAGGCGATGGAGGCGTTCGCCGGCCGGGTGCGCAGCGGGGACTGGCGGGGCCACACCGGCGACCGGATCCGCCACGTCGTCAACATCGGCATCGGTGGTTCCGACCTCGGACCCGCGATGGCGTATCGGGCGTTACGGCCCTTCGCCCACCCCGACATCGATGCCCACTTCGTCTCCAACATCGACCCAGCCGACCTGACCGCCGTCCTGCGTGTGGTCGAACCGCGCTCGACGTTGTTCATCGTCGCTTCGAAGACGTTCACGACGCTCGAGACCATGACGAACGCCCGCACCGCTCGGGCGTGGCTGGTGGACGCTCTGGGCGACGACGAGGCAGTTGCCCGCCACTTCGTGGCCGTGTCCACGAACGCGGACGAGGTCACGGCCTTCGGGATCGACGCTGTCAACATGTTCGGGTTCTGGGACTGGGTCGGCGGACGCTACTCGATGGACTCCGCGATCGGCCTCAGCCTGATGCTGACGATCGGACCCTCCGCGTTCAGGGAGATGCTCGACGGGTTCCGCACGATCGACCTGCACTTCCGCACGGCACCGTTCGAAGGCAACCTTCCGGTCCTGATGGGCCTCATCGGGGTGTGGTATCGCAACTTCCTCGGCTACCAGACCCATGCGGTCCTGCCCTACAGCCAGGACCTGGCTCGGTTCCCTGCATACCTCCAGCAGCTCGACATGGAATCCAACGGCAAACGGGTGCGCCTCGACGGAGCACCGGTGGACGTCGACACCGGTCCCATCGTGTGGGGCGAACCGGGAACGAACGGCCAGCACGCGTTCTTCCAGCTGCTCCACCAGGGGACGTCGATCGTTCCCGCAGACCTCATCGGGTTCATCGAGCCTGTGGACGACATCGGTGGTCAGCAGGACCTCCTCATGGGCAACCTGTTCGCGCAGGCCGAGGCCCTCGCATTCGGGCGCACCGCCGAGGAGGTCGCGGCGGCGGGGGTACCCGCGGACCTCGTACCACATCGCACCTTCCCCGGGAATCGGCCGACGTCGGTGATCCTCGCCCCGAGATTGACGCCGTCGGTGCTCGGCCAACTCATCGCGCTCTACGAGCACAAGGTGTTCACCCAGGGGGTCATCTGGGGGATCAACTCGTTCGATCAGTGGGGCGTGGAGCTCGGCAAGGCACTCGCCACCACCGTGATCGGTGAGCTCACGGCCGAGGCGTCGCCCGAGTTGTCACATGACGCGTCGACGAACGCCCTCATCCGCCGCTACCGCGCAGGTCGGGGAAGGTCCTGACGCTCGAGGGTGATTCGTTCCATGAGGTGGCTGATGACGGCCCGATCATGCAGCAGGTTCGCGTGGTTGACGCCTCCGAGGACCGCCACGTCGACCGGGGTCACGTCGGGGGGCCTCGTGCCGCTGGCGGGACGCACCATGAGATCCCCCACAACGGCGCCGAGGGGATGTGATGGGTCACTCGTGACCACTCCCGCGATCACGTGGTGACGGATCCTCGACAGCCTCCGCGAGATGCCGGGCGCCTCTCGGGGATCGACACCGATGTCGCCGAGGCGCAGGTCCTTGATCCCCTGGCTGCGCCCGTCGAGGAAGTCGGCGAGCGGCCGGGTCCGATCGGTCATCCCGAGCCCTCGGGCGGCGAAGTGGGCGAGCTTCTCGAGTGGCGCCCCACGATGGGGTGACGCGATCGTGATGACATCGGTGACGTCGTCGAGCCACCGGTGACCGACCCGAACCGCCGAGCCGCACGCGCTGCGAATCACGAGTCCTCCCATCGAATGGCCGACGAGGGTCATGGACTCGACCGGGACGGGCCAACGTCGATGGATCTCCTCGAGGAGGGCGTCCAGCTTCTCACCGTTGTCGCGGATCGCCAATCCGGTGTTGTACCGAACCGTGACGGGGGTCAACGCGCCGTCCTGTTCGAGGGCGTGGAGCAATCCGGGCGAGTCGTTCGTGGCGTGCCAGGATCGCTCCGTCTTCGTGAGGCCGTGCACGAGGACGACGATCCGCGGCATCGCAGTCGGGTAGGAGGCCGGGAACGTCGTGTCGAGCGACACCGGCGCACCGTTGCGGTCCCTGATGCCCATCTCGATGCCGAGACGGTCCTCCCGGTGTCCGAGCCGATCGCCCCACACGCCGGTGACGAATGCCGCAGCGGCGTCAGCGGTCGGTGAGTCCCGAGGGACCCGTGCGTCGAGCCCGAGGCCCACGACGACGGCACCGAGGCGGAGTGATCGATAGACGCCTGTGGTGATTCCCGACGTGGCGAGACG
>JAWOGV010000131.1:0-3126 GCA_046496605.1 Acidimicrobiia bacterium
TCCATTCCGATGCCGACGAAGGGGAACAGTGCACGGTACTGGGCGAGGGCTCGTGCCTCTGGCGACGTGGCCCGTTCCGACGGCGTGAGACCCGTCAGCTCCACGCCGTGTCGAGGAGCGCTTCACGATGATGCTCGACCAGGGTTTCGTCGATGAGGTCCGGGCGCTCGGCGACGACCTCGGAAGGACCGCATCACAGGCCGTCGGGTACAGGGAACTGTTGGCGCATGTCAGGGGAGAGTCGGGCCTCGACAAAGCGATCGCAGATGCCACTGCCGCCACTCGGGCCCTCGTCAAGCGTCAGCGGACGTTCTTCGGGCGCGATCCGCGTATTGCATGGCAGCCGTGGCAGGATGATGACAGCAGGAGGCTCGCAGCAGCCGTCGATGAGATCGGGGAGCGTGCTCGATGGAGTTCGTGAAGGTCCAGGGCCTCGGGAATGACTTCATCGTGATCGACGGCCCGTTCATTCCCACGCCTGATGCCGTGCAGCGGTGGTGTGCGAGGTTCACGGGCGTCGGCGCCGACGGCGTTCTCGTCATCGAACCGATCGATCCGGGTCGGATGAGCATGCGATATTGGAACGCGGACGGCGGTGAGGCAGAGATGTGTGGTAATGGCCTCCGCTGCGTCGCCAGGCTGGCATATGAGCGTGGATGGGTAGCCGGTCGGGAGTTCACCGTCGAGACGGCGGCGGGAGAGCATCCCGTCACGGTGAAGGACGACCGGGTGCTCGCGTTCGTCGGGAGTCCGATTGCCTCGAGAGCCGGCACCCTCAAGGTGGCTCAACGAAGTGTCCACCCCCTGTCGATCGGGAACCCCCACGCGGTCCTTCTGGTGGACGACGTCGAGTCAGAGGATGTCGCTCGCATTGGTCCGGCGATCGAGAACGATCCGATGTTCCCGAATCGCACCAATGTCGAGTTCGTGGAGGTCCTCGAGGAAGGCGGCATCAAGGCCCGGATATGGGAACGAGGGGTCGGGGAGACCCAGGCGTCCGGAACGGGCGCAACCGCGGCTGCCTACATCGCCCACACCGTTGCGGGCACTCCGCTGCCGATCGACGTCCACCTCCGGGGTGGGATCCTCACTGTGACCTTCGACGAGGAAGGCGCATGGATGGAGGGACCGGCAGAGACGGTCTTCAGCGGAACGCTGTCCTGACGAGCGACACCCCCGAGTCTGCGGGAGTTGCCCTCACTCCCGAACGGCCTTGGTTCACAGGCGACGGAGGACGGCGACCACCACACCGAGGATCTCGACGTCCTTCGTCAGGATGATCGGCTCGTAGGCGTCGTTCTCCGGATGGAGCACGACGCCCGTGTCGGTCCGCTCGAACCGTTTGACCGTTGCCTCCTCGCCGTCGACGAGTGCGGCGACGATGTCGCCGTTGCGGGCTGTCGGCTGCTTCTGCACGACGACGTAATCCTTGTCGTAGATCCCGCCATCCCTCATGGAGTCACCACGGATCCTGAGCATGAACACGGGACCCGTGCCGACGAGCTCGGTCGGGAGGGGATAGACCTCCTCGATGTCCTCCTCGGCGAGGATCGGGCTACCTGCCGCGATGTGGCCGACGAGGGGAACATCGCGTACCGCTGCCCTGGAGATCGGGACTGCACCGTCGTCGACGACCACCTCGATGGCGCGCGGCTTCGTCGGATCCCTGCGGATGAAGCCGGCATCGGCGAGCGTCGAGAGGTGGCTGTGCACGGTGGAGGGGGAGCTGAGCCCCACGGCGTCACCGATCTCGCGAACCGACGGTGGGTAACCACGCCTGGCGACCGTCGTGCTGATGAGATCGAGGATCTGCGATTGGCGGTCGGTCAGGTCGCTGCGGTCGGGCATGGGTCCTCCTGTTCGTCACCGACAGCGTAGCGACATCGGCGGCCGCGACCAAACATATGTTCGACTTGACACACGAACACATGTTCGATACCTTGATACCTGTGACCGAACACACGTTCGGCTCGGTGATGGCTCCGGAAGGCGATGCACGGCATCGAAGACGTGTCACACCCTGTCGATACATTCGGAGGAGGAGCATCACTCCTTTCGCACTGGGTAGCCGAGGAACGAGGGGTAGGACGCAATGGGCATCACGAACAGCGCACGGATACGGGCGCTCTCCATCATCTCCATCACCGTGATATTCATGTTCCTCCTCCTCGCCTCGGCCTCCCAGGCGACCGGTGAGGTCACGGACACCTTCGACTATCGGGTCAAGCCGGGCGACACCCTCTGGGGGATCGCGCTCGAATATGGGCCCGATGGCAGGGATACGAGGGCGATCATCGCCACGATCGAGCGCATCAATGGCCTCGACGGCGGTGTCCTCCAGGCAGGTGTCGTCCTCGAGATCCCGGTTCTCAGCACGTCGTGATCCCCTTCGCGGGTACGCTCCGTCGATGCGCTGCCCCATGTGCACGACGAACGACACGCGTGTCGTCGACAGCCGCCCCGCCGAGGAGGGCAGGGCCATACGTCGACGGCGGTCCTGTCCCCGGTGTGGGCACCGATTCACCACATTCGAACGAGCGTCCGTCGTCGTCGTGATCAAGCGTGATGGCAGGCGCCAGCCGTTCGATGCATCGAAGGTCCGCCTCGGCGTCGAGATCACGCTCGCGGATCGCCCGGTTCCCCAGGACGCGGTGGACGATCTCGTGGCCACGGTAGAACGGGCTGCGTACACGTCCCAGGGATGGATCCACGCCGATGACATCGGGCGGATCGTCCTCGACGAGCTCAGGGACCTCGACGAGGTCGGCTACCTACGCTTCGCCTCCGTCTACAAGGAGTTCCAGACAGCGAGCGACTTCGAGAAGGAAGCCGCGTACCTCGACGTCGAGGCCGTACCTACGGACGACTGAGTTCCTCCATGTACACCTCGAGGTCCCCGGCAAGGGTCACGATGCCGGTGTCCATCTCGGTCCGCACCACGAGGAGCGCCTCTTCGGTCGCACTCTCAAGGGCCGCGCGAAGCGCGTCGATCTCGGCCACGAGGACCTCCGTCGTCGCGGTGTCCCCGGACGCAAGCGCACCGAGGTACTCGTCCTGCCAGTCGGTGTAGCGCTCGAGGCTGGTGCGCGCGAGGACTGCGACCGCGTCGAGTGTCGGATCCTCGGG
>JAWOGV010000021.1:0-18031 GCA_046496605.1 Acidimicrobiia bacterium
GCCTACCGCTGGCGGTGCGCCGCCCCAGGGGTCAGAGAATGTGTCACACCCGGGATGCACGATGGTGGGCGACGGATGAGGAAGCGAGAGCGGTGGGGGACGATATGAACGACGGGGACATGAGCGACATCGGCGCAACGACGGAGATGACCTGGGAGGTCGACGGCGAGGAGTACAGACTCGTGCGCTTCAGTGACATCCCTGTGGGCCGCTCCGATCAGGTGGAGTTCCTTCAGGAGCTGCTCGGGTGCACCGAGCGCGAAGCGGAGTACGCCTACCGCGTCATCATCGAGGACGGCGAGTTCATCGCCTCGGTCCGGGACGACATCGACCGGCTCCCCGTCTTCGAGGGCTGAGCTCGTGGCGGTCGACAATCAGATCCAGATGCGACGGTCGCGGAGCTGACGGGAGCCGCGCTGCTGACGGGAGCAGTGCAGCGCGGGCATGTTCAAATCTTGGGGAGCTTGAAGCCTGACTTGGCGATGACATATTCCCTGGCCTCCTCGGCGGCCTTCATGGTGGCTCGCCAGTCGACGTGGAGGAGGCGTCCGCCGCGCTTCATGACGCGGCCGGCGATGAGGACCGTGTCCACGTTGCCGGTGTCCATGCCGACGACGACGGCAGTGGCCGGATCGTTGAGCGGGGTCACGTTCATCCGGTCCGTTCTCAGCATGATGACATCGGCCTGCTTGCCCGGCGTGAGGGAACCCGTCTTGTGGTCGAGTCCGTTCGCTCTGGCACCTTCCACCGTCGCGTAGGCGAGCACGTCCGACGGCCCGATCGGATCCTTCCCCTCTGCCGCTGCCATGCCGCGCTGGAGGGCGATCACGGATCGCATCTGGTTGAACATGTCAGTTGGCACGTGGGTCTCGACGTCGACGCTGAGGCTCGGGCGCAGGCCCCTGTCGAGGAACTTCTGGATCGGGGGCATGCCGTGGCCCATCATCATCTCCACCGGTGAGGCCAACGAGACCGTGCCTCCCGAGTCGACGATCATCTGGATCTCGGTGTCGTTGAGCGTTGTGCAGTGGATGTACGTGCTGTCCGGCCCGAGGAGCCCCGCTTCCCCGAACTCCTGCACCTTGCCGTCCTGCCCGTATGACCCGACACCGACATGGGTGGTGATCCGGGCATCTGCCTCGCGTGCGAGTTTCCAGTGATCCCTGGTGATCTCGAAGTCGGTGAACTCGGGGCCGGGGGCGGCCAGTGCGAGCGTGAGCATCTGGTCCTTGGTCGAGAAGTGCTCGGTCGCCGCACGGACGAACCAGCTCGGCTGTCGCTCCTCCCACTTGCCCCACCACGGGAACCCGTAGGCGAACACGGCCCGGATCCCCGAGTCCTCGAGGGCCTCGATCACGGCGTCCGTGTGGGCGGGTGATGCCTGGATGTGCGACCAGTCGAGGAGCGTCGTCACACCGGCGTCGATCGCCCCCAGGCACGAGATCAGGTTCCCGACGTACGCGTCCTCGGGGCGATAGGCGGGGGCGAGCTTGTGGAGCACGAGTGAGATGTAGCTGGTGCGGCCCTCCAGCGGGACGTCCGTCCCGATGTTGCGCAGCAGGCCCTCCCAGATGTGGCGGTGCGTGTCGACGAAGCCCGGCATGACGATCATCCCTGCGGCGTCGATCACCTCGGCGTTGTCCGCTGTGATCGTCGGTCCGATCTTGAGGATCGTGTCTCCGTCGATCAGGACGTCCCCAACGGCGAGGTCGCCCACGGACGGATCCTGAGACAGGATCGTGCCGCCGCGGATGAGCTTCCGGTCGGTAGGAACGACACTGAAGTCGGAGCCCGATGGATAGAGGACGGGGAGCTCCGCAGCCTTTGGCGGGCGGCTCCCCTCGATCAGTCGTCGCGCCCGCTTGTAATTGCGTTTGACCAGTTCCTTGAGGTCCCCCAATTGGAAGATGATGATCCCGACGAGGACGAGGAGGCCGATGATCAAACCGGCATCCTCGTTCGACCAGCCGATGTACGGCAGGATCGTCAGGATGAGCGCGAGCAGGATGGACGCGACGGCCCCACCGACGAACGTCGCTCGCCCTCCGGCGATCGCGGCTCCGCCGAGGACGGCTGCCGTGATGGACCGAAGGGTGTACGGGGAGCCGATCTGGGCGTTTCCGACCGGTGACTGTGCAGCGATGACGAAGAACGAGGCGATCGCCGCGAGGACGCCGGACAGGAGCAGGGCCCGCACCCGCACCCAGGTCGTGGGAACGCCGCCTCGCTTGGCGGAGCGCTCGTCGAAGCCGGTAGCGCGGAGATCGAGGCCGCTTCCGGACGCGTGGAGCCACAGGTCGGCGAGGCCGACGCCGACGAGGACGATGATGAAGAATACGGGGATGGGTCCGACAGTCGTCTTGAGGAAGTTGACGAACTCCCCGTTGATGACGCCCTGGGCTGTCGGGCGCATCGTGAGGGCGATGCCGTTGACGATGCTGAGGGTCGCCAGGGTTGCGATGATCGATGGGATCTTCACCCCGCGTATGAGGCCCGCGTTGACGGCACCGAGCGCCGCACCGCTGAGCAGGATCGCCCCTGCGGCGATCGCGATCTCGAACCCCGATGCGTCGGATCCCATGAGGAACGAAGCGAGGACGACGCCGAGGCTGATCATCGCTCCCACGGACAGGTCGAGGTAGCCGACGAGGAGTGCATTGATCTGGCCTGCCGTGACGATGACCAGTGGCACGGCGAGCAGGAGGATCCGCGTGATGTTCTCGCTGGCGGCGAACCCTGACGACCGAGTGGTCCCGTACCAGAACAGGATGCCGATCAGCAGGACCTGGAGCACGACAGGCATCCAGAGGCGGAACTTGACGATCTTGCGCCACTTGTTCTTGTCGCGAGCATCGCGCATGACCTTGCGGACCGCGCGGCGTGTCGAGTCGACCCGGGAGGTCACGCCGCACCCACGCCCGTAGTGCTGCCGTTGCCCGTCGACGACGGTGCCTTCGGCATGGCGACCCCCAACGGGGACCGGGCGGCCTTCGACATGCCGGGACCTCGGACGATCGCCTCGACGATTCGGAGCTCGGAGAGCTCATCGCCGGGAATCTCCTCGACGATCTGCCCACGAGACATCACGAGGACGCGGTCGCACAGGCCGGAGAGCTCGATCGGGTCGCTGGACTTCACGAGCATCGCAGCGCCGCCATTGGTGCGGCTTCGGAGAGCCTGGTAGATGTCGAACCGGGACCCGACATCAACACCCTGGGTCGGCTCGAATGCGAGGATCACGGCAGGGTCTCGCAGGAACGTCCGTGACACCGAGACCTTCTGGGCGTTCCCGCCGGACAGGAACTCGACGGGCTGCTCGAGCGATGGCGTTCGGATCGCGAGCTCGTCGACCAGCTCCGCAACGCCCCTTCGTTCGGCGCCGCGTCGGAGGATGCCAGCCTTGCTGAACCTGTGGAGCGACTGGATGGTCGTGTTCACCCGAACGCCGAGCACCCCCATGAGGGCCTGGTGTTTGCGGTCCCCAGGGAGCAGCTGGATACCCGCCCCGACGGCCTCGTGCGTGGACACGAGGCTCAACTCCTTGCCGGCGCACACGACGCGCCCTGCCTTGGGCGGGGTGCGCCCTGCCAGCGTGTCGAACATCAGGTCCTGGCCGTTGCCCTCGGCGCCCGCGATTCCTACCACTTCGCCGCCGCGGAGCGTGAAGCTGACGGGGCCGAACGCCTCACCCTGGAGCCCTTCGACGACGAGGACATCGCGCGGCTCGTCGGTGACGGGCGCCGGGTGTGGGAAAGCGGATTCGAAGGGTCTGCCGACGATCAGCTCTACGAGCCGCTCCTCGGTCGTCGTATGTGCGTCGAACGTCCCCTGATACCTGCCGTCGCGCAACACGGTGATCCGGTCAGCGATTTCGAGCACCTCAGGGAGGCGGTGGCTGACGTAGACGACGCCGATCCCGCGGTCACGACATGTGGCGATCGTCCGGTGCAGCGCCTCGACCTCATCGGGGCCGAGCGCGGTGGTCGGCTCATCGAGCAGCAGCACCTTCGGGTCGGTGACCAGCGCCTTCGCGACCTCGAAGAGCTGCCGGTCGGCGAGGGTGAGGAACCCTGCCGGTGCGTCAGGGAACAGCTCGAGATCGAGCTCGAAATCGGCGAGCAGCTTCCGGGCCCACTTCTTGCGCCGCCAGTACTGCGGACGCTTGCTCGGAGGTGCTGCGAGATACAGGTTGTTCTTCACAGGCTCGGCGAGTACCAGCGAAGTGTCCTGGTATGCCATTGCGAGCCCGAGCTTGCGCGCCTGCGCCGGGGAGTCCCGGCGCAGGCGCTCGCCACCGATCCGGATCGTGCCGAGATCCGGATCCACGAAACCACTGGCGATCCCGAGGAGGGTCGACTTTCCGGAGCCGTTCTCGCCCACGAGGGCGTGCACCTCGCCGGCGCGGCAGTCGAAGCTGACATCGGTCAGCGCACGGACCGCGCCGAACTGGCGGGACACACCCTCCAGCTCGAGGACGAGCTCGTCGGTCATCGACCCTCCCTCGGGTACGCCTTCATCGGTCAGCCGGAGAACATCAACTCGAGAACCGCGTCGGGCACGAGCGACGTCCCTGACACATACGGGTTCGGTCGATCCGGGTTGCAGTCGGCCGCGGTCACCTGCCGCATCACATGGGGCACCACGATCTCGGCGGGAATTGCGCTGGGATCCTGCAACGCGATCATCGCTGCGGTCACCCCGACCCGAGACTGGAAGTTGCCTCCAGCTGAGTACCAGATGTTGTACGTCGGCTCATTGCGTTCCACCCAGTCGCAGAACAGTGTCTGCTCGTCGGTGCGAAGCGCAACCGTGAGGTTCTCGACGGGGATGCCGAGGTCCTCGTACACCGTGAGACCCGTATTCATGCCGTCCGAGTACTCGTATGCCCAACCGGTGATCGCGGGATTCGTGGTCAGGAGTCCTTGGAAGACACCGGGGATCGCGGGATCGTACCAATAGGTGTCGCCGACCGTCGTGTCGTCGTTCGGCGGCGGGTTCACGGCGGTGATGGCATCGCCGAAGGCCGGGAAGATGCATCGCTGCCATCCCAACGACAAGGCATTGCCGGGTGTGCCGCCGAGCACCGCGGCCTCGCCGGAGGCGTTGGTGTTGATGATCTCCGCAAAGCTCTCTCCGAGCGCGCACAGGTCCTCACCGACGACCGTCAGATAGTCCTCACCGGGGATGAGGGCACCATCCTGGTCGGGGAGGCCGACCCACCCGGCGGAGAACGACGCGTAGGGGATACCTGCGGCGTCAGCCTCCTTGATTGCGTCGGCGATGGCGATCCCGGCATCCGGGTACCCGACGATGAAGTCGACCCCGCTGCTGATGAGGAACCGGATGTCGTTCGCCGCGACGTTCGGATCCGGGTCGAAGTTCGCCTCGGTCGAGATGATCGTGCCGATCTCCGGATAGGTCAGTGCCTGGAGGATCGCCTCCATGTGGCTGACGGCACGCCAGACATTCACGGTGTCGCCTCCGCCATCGGCGTACCCCATGACAATGGGGCCGCCCGTGCCGGTGTCACACTGCTGGTTGTTGAGGCATTCCAACGCCTTGTCGATGGTCGCCTGATCAACCTCCGTTTCAACCCGCGCGATCGAAGCCAGGATGATGTTCCAGCTCGCCTCGTCTGACGGATCGACCGGGCCGAGCGCCTTGGCCACGAGGGCCGGGTCCGCGTCGGTGCTCTCTCCGAACTCCGCCAACGGGCCGTCTCCGCCACCGGCGGTCGTGGTCGTTTCTTCACCACCGGCGGTCGTGGTCGTTTCTTCACCACCGGCGGTCGTGGTTGTATCTCCGCCGCCTGCGGTTGTGGTCGTTGACTCACTGTCGCTGCTGCATGCGGCGATCACGAGTGTGAACACAGCGAGCAACGCGATGATCTTCCAGTGTCTCATTTCGTCCTCCAGTTGGGGTCAGGGTCGTTCTCCGGCGCTCGCCCTTCGGTGCGCCGTGTCTGCGAGTCTCCTTTCTCGCCTCATTCGTTCATTGGGGTCAGGATTTCGTCCACCTCCGAGCGGGTCGGGCGTCTTCGTTCTCGGAGCAGCTGCTCCACGCCCTTCGTGATCCGATCCCCGGAGACCAACATGCCGGCGATGATGACGAGGCCGAACACGACGAACTGGAGTGAGGTCGGAAGGCCCATCGTGAGCATCATCTGGTTGAGGCCGGTCAGGAACAGCCCTGCCGTGAAGGTGGAGAAGGCGCTTGCCAGCCCACCGGTCAGGGAGGCGCCGCCGATGACGACGGCGGCGATCGGGGCGAGAAGGAACTGCGTCCCGACGGACGCCCCCGGACGTCGCAGGAGGCCAGCCAGTGCGATTGCCGCGGCTGCGTACAGGAGGGCCGCGAACAGGTAGGCCATGACCTGGTTGGTGGTGACCCGGACGCCGAGGACGTTCGCAGCCACCGGATTGGCGCCGACGACCTGGAACCGTCGCCCCGCAGTCGTGTAGCGCAGCACGAGGCTGACGATCACGGTGACCGCGAGGCCCAGCCAGAACACGGCGCTGAGCCCCCAGATCCTGTTGGTGGTCCAGTCGGTCAGCCCTCCGGGCACCGGGTTCTGGACGGTGAACGTCTTGGCGTACCTGAACACGAATGCGGTGACGATTGATCCGACGGCGAGGGTGACGATCAGCGGGTTCAGTTTGAGACCCCCGATGAGGATGCCGTTGACCAGCCCCACGACGGCGGACGCGGCGAGGGCGATTGCGATCGCGCGTCCGATGTTCTCATCGGCTCCGGCACCCACACCAACCATGATCACCGCGGCGAGGCTCATGGTTCCTGGCACCGAGAGGTCGATGCCGCCCGTCATGATGACGAGCATCTGCCCGAGCGCGGCGACGCCGAGGACGGCACCGTACGGGGCGATGGCACGAAGGGGTACCGACTGCAGGGTCTGCGGCGCCCAGATCCACGCGACCACGACGAGCAGGGCGAGCGCGAGGTACACCGGTACGAAACGTGAACTCACGACGAGTGAGGTCAGGGCAGCGGATGGTTGGCGTGTCGTGGTCACGTGTCACCCCATCCCGTCTCCTCGGGGGCCGGCAACCCCGCCGTGGCGCCGACCCGCCCGCGGGCGTCGTTCACGAGCGTGCGGATGCGGCAGGTGTCAGCATCGAGCACGCCGCCGCGCATGAGCGGCTGCCCGCCGACGAGGACGACGTCGAGGTTCGACGTGTCCACACCCCAGACGACCGCACCGATCGGGTCGTTGACGGGGTGGATGTTCGGCTTGTCCGTGCGCAGGACGATCAGGTCGGCAGCCTTGCCGACCTCGATCGATCCGGTGACCTGGCCGAGCCCGACGGCGCGGGCGCCGTCGATCGTGCCGTACTTGATGACGTCGCGGGTGGTGAGCAGGTTCGGGAGACCCCCCTTGCCGGCGAGCTTGAGGTCGAAGTAGGTCGCGTGCTGGATGGAGATGGCGGCGCGCATCTGTGCGAGGATGTCGCCGGGCCCCATGCGATCGTTGTCGACGCCGAGGCCCGGTCGGATGCCGCGATCGAGGAAGGCCTGCACCGCAGGAGCGCCCGGCCCGTCGGTCATGTCACTCGTCGGGGTGAGGACGACGCCGGCCCCTGACGCAGCGAGGGCGTCGAGGTCGGCATCGGAGAGACCGCAGCAGTGCGCAACGGTGACATCCGGGCCGAGGAGATCACTGGCGGGCCCTGTGAACGATCCCAGCTCGGTCGGACCCGCGATGGAATGGACGCGCAGCCCGGCGTCGCGTGCGACATCCCACAGCGCCGTTGAGGCATCAGCACCTCCGCCGGGGATCGACCGGATCCCAGCGGCGAGGGAGGTCCTGGGGCTCGGCGTGGCTCCATGCCGCGCGATGGCATCACGCCACGTCGCGACCGGGTCGTCGTTCGAGGCCATCACGAACACCGTCCGCATCCCCGCGTCCGCGTGGGCGCGCAGCGCCGCATCGAGGTGATCCCGACCGGCCGGTCCGTCATACCAGTCGACGACGGTCGTGATACCCGCCTCGGCAG
Source organism: Acidimicrobiia bacterium (assembly GCA_046496605.1). GTDB lineage: Bacteria > Actinomycetota > Acidimicrobiia > Spongiisociales > UBA5794 > SZUA-442. The sequence goes on from JAWOGV010000021.1 coordinate 8,013, forward strand.
CGGCGAGCAACGACACAAGGGTCCCGGCGTAGACGACATCGGGGGACGGATCGCCATCGCCTGACAGGGTGCCGTCGTTCTTGAACAAGGACAGCCGGCAGCGCCGGTGCCCATCCACGAATCCCGGCATGACGATCGCGTGGGACGCGTCGATCGTGTCGGCGGCCCGCGCCCGCAGCCCGGGTCCGATCTCCGTGATCACGCCATCCTCGATGAGCACGTCGGCCGTCGTGTGGTTCTGCGTGCGCGTGCCGAGGGTGAGGACCACGCCGCCCCTGACGAGGTAGCTCGAGCTCATGTCCCGCTCCTCGCATCGACGGACTTCGCGATCGTCTCGTAGATGCGATCCACCGAAGGCAGAGCGAGGTCCTCGAGGGAGGCCGCCGACGGGAGCGGGATGTGAGGCGTGGTGATCCGGACGCACGGTCCGTCGAGATCCCAGAACGCCTCTTCACCGACGATCGACACGATCTCGGCGCCCCAGCCGCACAGCCGAGGGTTCTCCTCCACGGTGAAGAGCCTGCCGGTCCTCGTGGCGGACTCGAGGAGGGTTTGCGTGTCGAGTGGGACGAGCGATCGGAGGTCGATGACCTCCGCTGAGATCCCCTCCTCGGCGAGGCGCTCGGCTGCGGCGAGGGCTCGGGGAACCATCAGGGCGAGGGCGGCGATCGTCACATCCGTCCCTTCACGGACGATCTTCGCCGTTCCGAGCTCATCGACGATCTCACCATCGGGGATGTCAGCCTTCGCCGCCATCAAGGCTTTGTGCTCGAAGAAGATGACGGGGTCGGGATCCCGGATGGCGGCGGCCATGAGACCGACCACGTCGACGGGAGTCGAGGGGGCGACGACCTTGAGGCCGGGGATCATCATCGCCCAGTTCTCGACGCTCTGGGAGTGTTGGGCGCCGAACCGTGCGCCCCCGCCGTTCGCCGTCCTGATGACGAGGGGGAACGACACCTGGCCGTTGGTCATGTACCGGCTCTTGGCGATCTCGTTGGCGATCATATCCCAGCACACGGCGAGGAAGTCGGAGAACATGATCTCGGCGATCACGGGCACGCCTGTCATAGCCGCGCCCATGGCTGCGCCGATGATGGCTTGCTCCGAGATCGGGGTGTCGCGTATGCGGTCCGGACCGAACTCGTCGAGGAGCCCGACCGTCGTCTTGAACACGCCACCCGCCGCGGCGATGTCCTCGCCGAGCATCACGAGGTTCGGGTCGCGGCGCATCTCCTGCGCAATCCCGTACGCGACGGCGTCGCGGTAGCTCAGTTCCGCCACTGCGACCCCCCGTCAGCCCAGACGTCGGTGAGCAGCGCCTCGGCCCCCGGTTCCCTTCCCGACTTCGCGAACTCGGTCGCCGTGTCGATTGCGTCGGCCACCTCGCGCTCGATCGTGGAGAGCTCGGCCTCCGGTGTCCCGATCGACAGCAGCCGCTCGTGGTACACGGGGATGGGGTCGCGTCCCGCCCAGGCCTGGACCTCATCGGCCGGGCGGTACTTGGCGGGGTCGGCCCGTGAGTGGCCTCCGGTGCGGTAGGTGATCGCCTCGATCAGGGACGGTCCCTCGCCGGCTCGTGCCCGAGCGATCGCCTTCGTCGCCGTCAGGTACACGGCGTCGGGGTCGTTGCCGTCGATCAGGATCGATTCGAGGCCGTATGCGGACGCCCTGCCCGCAGCGGGGTGGTCGACGGCGGTAATGACGTCGATCGGCGTGTACTCCATGTAGAGGTTGTTCTCGCACACGAACACGACGGGGAGATCCCAGATCTTCGCCATGTTGAGCGCCTCGTGGAACGCACCGATGTTGGTCGTCCCATCCCCGAAGAACGCGACGGCGACCTGGTCGGTTCCGCGCATCTGCGCGGACCACGCTGCACCGTTCGCGATGCACAAGTGGGCCCCGATGATCGCGTAGGAACCCATCATCCCCTTCGACACGTCGGTGAGGTGCATCGACCCGCCCTTGCCGCCGAGGATGCCGTTGTCCCTTCCGAGGAGCTCGGCCATCGCGGCACCGAGGTCCATGCCCCTCGCCAACGAGTGGGCGTGACCCCGATAGGTCGCGAACGTGTAGTCGCCCGGCTTCATCGCAGCACCGAAGCCGGTCGCGATCGCCTCCATCCCGAGGGACAGGTGGGTGGTGCCCTTCACCAGGTTCTGGAGGAACAGGTCGTGGGCACGCTTGCCGAACTGGCGCAGCTCGTGCAGTTTCCGGTACATCCCGAGCCTGACCGCGATGTCGATGTCGGCGTCCGCGAGCGTGTGGTCCACCGGATCGGGGAGACGGGGCTCGCGGAGGGCGTAGTCGTAGCGGGGATCAGTAGGCATTCGCCACCATGAGGTCCTCGCATGGGAACAGGGTGATGACCTTGCACCCGTCCGCGGTCACGACGACCTCCTCCTCGATTCGTGCTGCGGAGTGTCCGTCGTCGGCTGGCGCATACGTCTCGAGGGCGAAGACCATCCCCTCCTTGATCTCGACAGGGGTTTCGAGGGAGTTCAACCTGCTGATGATCGGACGCTCATGCAGCCCGACGCCGACACCGTGCCCGAACTGGAGCCCGAAGGCGTCCATCTCGTCCGCGAAGCCGAACTCCTCCGCCCGTGGCCACACCTTGGCGATCTGGTCCGTCGTGCCGCCCGGCTTGACGAGGTCGATCGCGGCGTCCATCCACTCCCTCGACTGCTTGAACGCGTCGCGCTGGGATTGGGTCGCCCTACCGACCGCGAAGGTGCGGTAGTAGCACGTGCGGTACCCGTTGAAGGCGTGGATGATGTCGAAGTACGCCTGGTCACCCGGCCGGATCAGCCGGTCACTGAACACGTGAGGGTGGGGGCTGCACCGCTCTCCCGCGATCGAGTTGATCGCCTCGACGAACTCGGACCCCATCTCGAAGAGCCGCTTGTGGGCCATGCCGACGACATCCGACTCGCGGATCCCCGGCTTGAGCATCTCGTAGATGTCCTGGTAGACGCCGTCGACCATGGCGCAGGCCTGGGTGAGCAGCATGATCTCGTCGGGGTTCTTGATCTCCCTGGCGTGCATCATGGCCTGCTGGCCGTCAACGACGTCGAGCCCCGCCGCCTGGAGCGACAGGAACACGGCTGTCTCTGCGAGGTCGACACCGAGCCTCTCGTGTGCGACGCCTGCGTCCTCGAGTGCACCCTTGATCTCGCGTACCGCACGTGCGTGGAGCCCGGTCTCGGGCCCGATCGCGCCCTGGAGCCCGGTGTTGCCACCGACCGAGTTCTCCGTGTCGTACATGTGGGGCAGCTGGAGGCGGTGCGCCTTCGCCGCGGAGCCGAAGTCCCAGACCTTCGGACGACCATCCCTGGTGACGAGCGCCCACCGCTCGCCCTTGTTGAAGGCCCAGTACCCGATCTGGGTGGCGGTGGCGTAACGGATGTTCGAGGTCTCGAAGAGCAGCACGGCACCGAGGTCGAACTGCTCGAGCATCATCTTCACGCGGCCGAGCCGGTACTGGCGGAGCCGTTCGAAGTCGACCCTGTTCTCCCAGTCGACGCCCATCACCCCAGGGGCTGGACTCGTGGCCACCGGAAACTCGCGCATCGTCTACTCCTCGCGCTCTACTGCGTGCCCGGTCGAACTTCGTCGGCCAGTGCGTTCTCGAGATATGACCAATCACGTGCAAATCGGTAGGAATGCCTCGGAGGTGGCTGGGGCGCCTGGGTCTCGAGCCACCGGACCCTGCCAGCGCCGATGTTGCGGAACTCGTGGACACACCCCACGCCTGCCCACGCGATGTCCCCGGGTGCGAGTTCGTAGTGGGACCCGTCGAAAACCGCCTCCACCTCACCCTCGAGGATGAGATATGCCTCTTCGAGGGGATGGTCGTGGGCGCCTGCGAAGCCGCCCTGCTCGTACTGGACCATGAACATCGTCGAGAGGTCGGCTCCGAGGTCGGAGTCGACCATCATCTTGACGCTGATGCCGCTGTAGACGAGGAGCGCGGTCCGCATGCTGGCGCTCAGCGCCAGGCGGTCCTGGGTCTGGAGTGTCGGATCCATCGATGCTGCGTCGATGTGCCCGAAGGACCGGTTGCGCGGGTCGCGCACGTCGATGGCCGCGGGTTCGGCCGCCGACAGGGGGCCTGGGAAGTGGGTGTCGTACCCGAACCGTTCCCTGGGCAGCGGTGCTTTCATCTCGGCGAAATCGACCGGTGCATCCGAGTGGTTGCGCAGCGCATGGGTCATGCCGACGGGCACCAGCCCGTAGTCGCCTGTCGAGAGCTCGTGGCTTCCCTCGGGGGTGTCGAGCGCGAGTGTGCCGTCGATGACGTAGATCGATTCCTCGAACGAGTGGATGTGGGCCTCGACGTGTCCGCCGGGTTCGAGCCTGGCGACACGAAACCCCATCTGCACGGCGCCGGCTGCCTCACCCACGACGAAGTCGCCCGTGTAGCCGGAGCTGCGGCCGCGGAACTCGGCTGGGACGTCGTAGGTGAGGTGGGGTGAGGTCTTGACGATGTGGTGGGACATCAGGTGGCTTCCTCCCGCAGGAACACGGCGATCGCACTCAGATCCCGGTCCCCGAAGCCTGCGTCGATGGCGTCATGGATTATGTCGAGGCCGATGGCTGCCTGGCGCATCGGTGCCCCGACTCGCTCGCCGAGGCTGGTGATCAGCTCGAGGTCCTTGGCGACGAGGTCGAGGCTGAACGCCACGGCCGCCTCTTCGGGGTGCTCATAGGCTTCCCGCTTGTACTGCACGAACGGTGCACCGCCTGCACCGGTCGCGAACGCCTCGTACGCCTTCGCGCGGTCGACGCCCGCCCGCTCAGCGAGGACCACGGCCTCCGACAGTGCGACGTTCAACCCGTGGACCAGTCCGTTGACGGCGAGCTTCGTGGCCGCACCCGCCCCGCGGTCTCCGACGTGGATGACATTGGACGCCAGGGCGTCGAGGACGGGTCTCGCCCGCTCGAGTACCTCAGCTTCGCCTCCGACCATGATCGTGAGGGCGCCTGCCTCGACGGTGGAGACGCTTCCGGACACGGGGCAGTCGAGATAGGTTCCACCTGCCGCGTCGACCGCGGTGCCGACCCTCTGCACCGTCTCGGGGTCAATGGTGCTCGTCTCGAGCACCACGGTGCCCGGTGCGATTCCGGCCACGATCCCGTGTGCGGCGAGGTAGGTGTCAACGACGGCGGCATCGTCTGCGAGGCTCGTCACGACGATGTCGGCGCGGGATGCCGCCTCAGCCGCCGTGGCGGCCACGGGTGCACCGATCGCCGCAGCTGTCGCTTCGGCCTTCGATCGGTCACGGTTCCACAGGATCGTGTCGAACCCGGCTCGGTTGAGGGTCACCGCCATGGCGCTACCCATCCGCCCGATGCCGATCACCGCCACTGTCGTGTCTGTCCCCGTCATTGTCCAGTGACACTACACACTTCGTTCGAGGGTCGCTCGCATCAGTGGGGAAGTTTTTCCCGAATCGGTGGTCGTGTGAGGTCTGGATGGCATCACACGGCAGGTGGCCACCGACGATGGGGCAGCGGTCAGGAGGGGCTTCTCGATCAACGGCACTGCACACGGCGCCTGCGTGCGTCTATCCTCGCTGTGAGCAACGAAGGAGCGGGTCGCGATGGCCGAGGGATCTGTTGTCATAGTCCGTGGGACGGGTGGACTCGGCAGGGAGGTCGCTCGGCACTATCACGAGCGCGGGAGTTCGGTGATCATCACCGGCAGCGAGCCCGAGCGCTCCGCGTCGATCGCGGCCGAGATCGGGGACGGGGTCGTGGGCCTCGGCTTCGACCTCGCCAAGCCGGAGACCATCGCAGGCGCCCTTGCGGAGGTCGGGCCCGTGTCGCGCCTCGTGCTCGCGGCGATAGCGAGGGACAACAACCCGGTGCGTGAGTACTCGATCGAAGGTGCGATCAACCTCACGACCATGAAGCTCGTCGGCTATACCGCCACGATCCACACCCTGCTCGACCGGCTCTCCGACGACTCGTCGGTTGTCCTCTTCGGTGGGCGGGCGAAGGACCGCCCGTACCCGGGATCGACCACGGTGACCACCGTGAACGGGGGCATCAGCAGCGTCATCAACACCCTCGCCATCGAACTCGCCCCCATCAGGTTCAACGCGATCCACCCTGGGATCGTCGGGGACAGCCCGTTCTGGGAGAACAAGCCGCTCGATGCGGTGATAAAGCGGACCCCGACGGGCCGATTGGCGACCATGGCGGAGGTCGTCGACGCGACGGTGTTCCTGCTCGAGAACCGGGCGATGAACGGCACGAACCTCTACGTCGACGGCGGCTGGATGCTCCTGTGACCGAGGGCCAGCGAACCACGGCAGTGCCCGAGGCGCTCGACGGCATCGGGGACCGGCTCAGGGAGGAACGCGTCAAGGCCGGGATCAGCCAGCGCGAGCTGGCGAGGCGCCTCGGCCTGTCCGCCAGCCTCATCTCCCAGCTCGAGAGCGGAATGTCGAAGCCCTCGGTCGGCACGCTGTACGCGATCGTCACCGAGCTCGGCATCTCGCTCGACAGGGTCATCCGGGGCGAGGAGTTCCCACCGGATGCCTCCTCGGGTGGCGACCGTACCGAGCCTGACGCGCCGCTGGTGCATCCCGGTGAGCGGCGATCCATCGAACTCGCCTCAGGTGTCCGGTGGGAGGACCTCAATGCCGAGACGGAGGATGACATCGACTTCCTCCACGCCATCTACGAGGTGGGCGGCACCTCGACCCCCGATCGATCGCTGATGCGCCACCACGGCCGCGAGTACGGCTACATCGTGAGCGGGACCCTGGGGATCCAGATCGGCTTCGAGGAGTATGTCCTCAACCCCGGGGACTCGATCGCGTTCGACTCGACCCGACCGCACCGCCTCTACAACAAGGGAGACGAAGAGGTCCACGCCATCTGGTTCGTCGTCGGCCGCGAGGCGGACGATCGCACGGTGGGGTAGTCGCTCGACGGTCCCAGGTCCGAGATCCTGTCCTACAGGCACGCGGAGGTAGGCTCGGCGTCATCGTGCGGATCACGAGTGGTGACGAGTCGGGAGTGCCGTCGGGCCGGCGGAATGCCAGGAGAAGGGAGAAGTGGTGCTGCCATTCGATGTGCCTTGGTATCGACGGCTTCTTCGCTTCGCGATCCTGCTCGGGATCGCAGGTGGGATCCTCGGTCTCATCTACATCTATGGCACGGGGTGGGTCATTGATCGGGTCTTCCCCGAGAGTGACGGAGCGGTGTGGTCGGGTGAATGGTGGTGGATCCTTCTGACCGCGTTCGGAGGGTTCATCGTCGTCCTCCTCCGGACGATGTGGCACGTCCCCGACAATGTCCCGGGTGGGGTAGCTCTGATCGAGGCAGCCGATGTCGATCACACGACCGCCCCACAGTGGGTGGTCCTCGCTGTGATCTCCGCGATCACAGGGGCCAGCCTCGGACCGTCGTTCGCCCTGGTCGTGATGGGAGGCGGCCTCGGTTCGTGGATCGCCTCGCGGCGCTGGGCCGAGGGCGGCGCGGACCAGGACTACACCCTGACGGGCATCGCGGGTGCCTTTGGTGGCGCCTTCACGTCGCCGATCCTCGGTGCCTTCCTGGTCTCCGAGCTCGAGCCCCTTCCTCGCAACCGGTACGTGGCATCGATCATCCCGCAGTTGATCGCTTCCATGATCGCGTTCATCATCTTCTACGCGGTGGCCGGGCGCACCTTCCTCGGCAGCTACGACACCCCGCCATACGAATTCGAGATCGGCGACATCCTGATCGCCATGGGCCTCGGCGTGCTGTCGGCGTTCTTGATGATGGTCTTCGTCGGGATCATCCTCGGCGTGCGATGGGTGTGCGCGCTCGTCCCGAACCGGTACGTCCTCGGCATCGTCGGCGGTGCGCTCGTCGGGCTGATCGCGCTGGCCCTGCCGCTGACGGTCGGCGCCGGTCAGTCCCAGCTCGGCGTTGCGATCGACAACTCGGCGGCACTCGGCATCGGCCTGTTGGTCCTCGTCCTGTTCGCCAAGATGGTCGCGATGTCCCTGAGCCTGGAGGTCGGATTCCTCGGCGGCAACGTGTTCCCGATGATCTTCATGGGTGGCACGGCGGGCACCATCGTGCACCTCGCCTTCCCCGACATCCCGCTCGCCCTTGCGGTGGGTTGCATGCTCGCCGCCCTGCCGGGTTCGTACCTACGGGCGCCGATCAGCTTGGTCTTCATCGCAGCGATCGCGCTGTACCTCAATGCCGAGGCCATTGCCCCGGTTGCGGTCGCCGTGATCACCGCCTATCTCCTTGTTGCCGGCGTCCGATACGTCGTGTCGAACCGGAGAGCGGCAGCGGGCGAAACCCAGCCCGCGGGGAACGCTTCGGGCTGAGCGCGCATCGCAGGGAGAGGGCGGTTGGGCGTCAGTCGGTCTTGGGGCGATTGGCTGCGGTCAGGGGTGTCACGGCGTCCTTGGACGTGATGCTCGTGTGGCCATCGTCCCATTCGATCTCGACGGAGTAGTCGTCGTGAATGGCGGTCACCTTGCCGGTAGCAGCGACCTGTCCCACCTTCTTCGTGATTCGTACGACTCGGGTTCCCTTATGAAGCATCCCTCACCTCGGTTGATCCTCCTGAGTGGCTGTGCGGCCAGGGCCGAATGTTCCATCTCCAACGATACTCAATCCGGACGACGACGCCGCTCGGATCGTCGCGCGCATCCAACGAGTACGAATACCTTCAGGTCTCACACTCGATCACCCGGGATCGGGACCCAACGAGTTCGAGGCAGCCCTCGTCACCACCCCGGGGGCTCCTGGCCCACCCGAGGGAGTCCCCGCAGGCCCTCCCGAGGGAGTCCCCGGTGGACCTCCGGAGGGAGTTCCCGGCCCCTGACGCCGAGGAACGACCCATCCAGCAGCGTTGGGCAGCAACGGTGGGCCACTGCACCCGTTTGTCTGCGGTCAGATCGCCCGCATCCGGTTGTTGCGAGGGTTGTGCTCGACCTCGGCCAGGCCCAAAGCCTCGAGGACCGGCGGGACGTAGTTCCCGACCCGTCCGCGCAGGCCCTTCTTGAGCCCGTACCAGCCGCCGATCGGGTTGTCGGCCGATCGTGCCCAGGCCTCCACGGTGCCCTCGGCCGCCGGCTTCTGTTCGTCTGCGTTGCCGAGGGGTACCCAATCGCCGTTGTCCTTGAGCATCTGGTGGAGGTCGTTGATGATCCGGAGGTCGTAGTGCAGGACCGTAGACCCCACCGAGCAGACGAGGACGGGCAGGTCGTGCACCTCGTCGCGGTGCATCAGGATCTCGGACCCGAGGCTCGGAGTCTTGAGCACCCAGGGGTCCTCTGCGGTTCCCGTGCCTGTGAATGGTGCGGCCGTCATCTTCTCGCCTCCTCGGTCTTCACCCCGACGTGATGGGTGACGCGCGACGCTACCAAAACGCGCAGTCCCCTGGACGGAGTCCATCCAGTCGTCGCTGGTATCACCGGCGCCATCCCGGTGACCGCTGCCACCCACGACCTGATCCGCGACGCCTTCGAATGTGAGCCCTGGGGTGTCATCACGGTGAAGGGGAAGGGTGAGATGCACACCCACCTCCTCGTCGGTCCCCAACCTGGGACCGTATAGCGACGGGCGCTCCCCATCCGCGGCTGATCCCCGAGAGCCTCGCCTGCTCGGGCCGGCACTCCCTGACCCGCCCGCGATGCGCTGATGCCTGCGCCGCGTCGGCGCTGGGGAACTGCTTCGGTGCCTGGCCCACCAGTTCGACGAAGCGCTCGTGAAGGCCGGCAAGCCAGCCGGTCGCTTCGGTCGGAGTCAGGTCCACCTATCTCGTGATGGGTGGTCGTCCGATGGAAGTATTGAATTCCTTCGACGAGGGACGCGCATTGCACTAGCTCGCGTAGGGAGCCCCAACGCCTCTTGTGGCGCGATACGCTGTGAGCCATGGCGAAACTGATCCGAGCCGCGTTCGCGGGTGCCACCGCAGGGCTACTCGGCACGTTCGCGATGGACCTCGTGTGGTATCGCCGGTACCGAGCCGGTGGAGGCACCCGCGAACGCGG